>NZ_JADDOJ010000140.1 GCF_015159745.1 Ramlibacter aquaticus
GGCCGTGGAAGCGGGCAGGGCCGGGGCCGGGGTGTCGCCCCGCGCCGGCTGCAGGGCAGCGTCCAGCGACTCGCGCCCGTCGAACACGAAGCAGCGGCCGCGCCAGTGCGCACCGCCCTCCTGCTCCAGGTAGCGCAGGATGCCGCCTTCGAGCTGCCAGACCGCGTCCAGGCCGGCCTCGCGCAGCACGATGGCCGCCTTCTCGCAGCGTATCCCGCCGGTGCAGAAGCTGACCACGGTCTTGCCTTGCAGGTCCTGCACGTGGCGCTCCACCGCGGCGGGGAAATCACCGAAGCTGCGCAGGCGCCAGTCCACCGCGCCCGCGAAGCTGCCGTGGTCCACCTCGAAATCGTTGCGCGTGTCCAGCAGCACCACGGGGCGGCCGGCATCGTCGCTGCCACGGTCCAGCCAGCGCCGCAGGGTGGCGGCGGGCAGCGCTGGCGCGCGGCCCCGGGCGGGCTGCACCGCCGGGCGGTTCATGCGGATGATCTCCCGCTTGACCTTCACGCGCAGGTGGCGGAAGGGCACCTGCGGCGACAGGCTTTCCTTGGCCTCCAGCCCGGCGAAGCGCGCGTCCTCGCGCAGGTGGCCCAGGAAGGCATGCACCGCCTGCGGCGGTCCGGCCAGGAAGAGGTTGATGCCCTCGTGGGCCAGCAGCACGGTGCCCTTGAGGCCCAGGCCCCGGGCCTCGTGGAACAGGGTCTCCCGCAGGGGGTGCGGATCGGCGATCTGCACAAAGCGGTAGGCCGACACGTTGAGGACGGAATTCACGGGTCCATTGTAGGAAACGCGCAGGTCGCGGCCGCCCCGTTTCCTACAATGGCTGGATGTTTGTCCACCTGCGCCTGCACACGGAATTTTCCATTCTCGACGGTACCAACCGGATCGACGACATCGTCGCCGCGGCCGCGGCGGACCGCCAGCCGGCCCTGGCCATCGGGGACCTCAACAACCTGTTCGGCGCCATCAAGTTCTACAAGGCCGCGCGTTCGGCCGGCGTCAAGCCGGTCATCGGCGCGGAGGTCTACGTGCAGGGCCTGTCCAAGGACGAGGCCAGCCTCTCCCGCATCCTGCTGCTGGTGCAAAGCCGCCAGGGCTACCTCAACCTGTGCGAACTCCTGGCGCGGGCCTGGACGCGCAACGTGGTCAAGGCCCAGGGGGCCTGCCGCGTGGAGTGGCTGGGTGAGCTCGGCGAAGGCCTCATCGCGCTGTCCGGCGCCCAGGCGGGCCCGGTCGGCCAGGCGCTGGTGCAGGGCGACGAAGCCCGTGCCGCCGAGGTCGCGCTGCGCCTGGCGGGCCTGTTCCCGCACCGCTTCTACCTGGAGCTGCAGCGCGCCGGCCGGCCCGAGGACGAGACGCAGGTGACGGGTGCGGTGCAACTGGCCGCGCGCCTGAACCTGCCCGTGGTGGCGACGCACCCGGTGCAGTTCACGCACGAGGACGATTACGAGGCCCATGAGGCGCGCGTCTGCATCTCCGAGGGCGAGATCCTGGGCAACCCGCGGCGCGTGCGCAAGTTCACCCGCGAGCAGTGGTTCAAGCCCCAGGCGCAGATGGAGCAGCTCTTCGCCGACGTGCCCTCGGCCATCGCCAACACGCTGGAAATCTCCAGGCGCTGCAACCTGGTGCTGGACCTGGGCAAGCCGCGGCTGCCCAACTTCCCCACGCCCAACGGCATGCCCATCGAGGAGTACTTCCGCTTCGCCTCGCACGAGGGCCTGAAGGAGCGGCTGCTTCACCTCTACCCCAACGAGGCCGAGCGCGAGAAGCAGACGCCGCGTTACATCGAGCGGCTGGAGTTCGAGATCGGCACCATCCTGAAGATGGGCTTCCCGGGCTACTTCCTGATCGTGTCGGACTTCATCAACTGGGCCAAGAACAACGGCTGCCCGGTGGGCCCGGGCCGCGGCTCCGGCGCCGGCTCGCTGGTGGCCTACGCGCTCAAGGTGACCGACCTGGACCCGCTGCAGTACAACCTGCTGTTCGAGCGCTTCCTGAACCCGGAGCGGGTGTCCATGCCCGACTTCGACATCGACTTCTGCCAGTCCAACCGCGACCGCGTCATCGACTACGTCAAGGAGAAGTACGGCAAGGAGGCGGTGAGCCAGATCGCCACCTTCGGCACCATGGCCGCGCGCGCGGCCATCCGCGACGTGGGCCGTGTGCTGGACATGAGCTACACCTTCTGCGACGGCATCAGCAAGCTGATCCCGAACAAGCCCGGCCAGCACGTGACCATCGCCGGCGCGATCGAGCAGGAGCCGGTGCTGGCCGAGCGGCTGGAGAAGGAGGACGAGGTCAAGACCCTGATCCAGCTGGCGCAGAAGCTGGAGGGCATGACCCGCAACGTGGGCATGCACGCCGGCGGCGTGCTGATCGCGCCCGGCAAGCTCACCGATTTCACGCCGCTCTACCAGCAGCCCGGCAGCGACTCGGCCGTGAGCCAGTACGACAAGGACGACGTGGAGGCGGCCGGCCTGGTGAAGTTCGACTTCCTGGGGCTGGCCACGCTCACCATCCTGGAGATCGCCAAGGAGTTCATCCGCAAGCGGCATGCCGGGCGCGAGAACTTCGTCTTCGAGGACATCCCGCTCGACGACCCGCACACCTACCGCCTGTTCTCCGACGGCAAGACCGAGGCGGTGTTCCAGTTCGAATCGCGCGGGATGCAGGGCATGCTGCGCGACGCCCGGCCCACACGCCTGGAGGACCTGATCGCGCTGAACGCGCTGTACCGGCCGGGCCCCATGGACCTGATCCCCAGCTTCGTGGCCCGCAAGCACGGGCGCGAGCAGGTCGAGTACCCGCACCCGCTGGTGGAGAAGGTGCTCTCGGAGACCTACGGCATCATGGTCTACCAGGAGCAGGTGATGCAGACCGCGCAGGTGCTGGGCGGCTACTCCCTGGGCGGCGCCGACCTGCTGCGCCGGGCGATGGGCAAGAAGAAGGCCGAGGAGATGGCCCAGCACCGCGAGATCTTCCGCAAGGGCGCGGCGCAGAACGGCATCACCGAGGTCAAGGCCGACGAGATCTTCGACCTGATGGAGAAGTTCGCGGGCTACGGCTTCAACAAGTCGCACGCCGCCGCCTACTCGCTGCTGGCCTACCAGACGGGCTGGCTGAAGGTGCACTACACGGCCGAGTTCTTCTGCGCGAACATGACCGTGGAAATGGACGACACCGACAAGCTGAAGGTGCTGTTCCACGACGCGACGGACAACTTCGGCCTGGCCTTCGAGCCGCCCGACGTGAACCGCGGCAACTACCGCTTCGAGCCCGTGTCGGACAAGGTGATCCGCTATGGCCTGGGCGCGATCAAGGGCACCGGGCAGCTGGCCATCGAGGCCATCGTGCGCGCCCGGGAAGAGGGCGGCCCCTTCAGCAGCCTGTACGACTTCTGCTGCCGGGTGGACCGCAGCCGCATCAACAAGCGCACGGTGGAGGCGCTGGTGAAGGCCGGGGCCTTCGATGCGCTGGAGCTGAACCGAGCTGCGCTCGTGGCCTCCATCGACCGCGCCTACGAATTCGCCGCCACCCGGGAGGCCAATGCCAACCAGGGCGGCCTGTTCGACATGGACGACTCGCACGCCGCCAGCCACCAGGAGCCGCCGCTGGTCGAGGCCATGCCCTGGGGCGTGAAGGAGCGCCTGACGCAGGAGAAGACGGCGGTCGGCTTCTACCTCTCGGGCCACCTCTTCGACGAGGTGGCCCTGGAGGTGCGCCGCTTCGTCAAGCGCAAGATCGACGACCTGATCGACAGCCGCGAGCAGCAGCTGCTGGCCGGCATCATCAGCGATTTCCGCACCATCAACGGCCAGCGCGGCAAGCTGGCGATCTTCAAGCTGGACGACAAGTCCGGGATGATCGAGGCGACCGCCGACGAGGGCGTGATCAACGCCAACCGCCACCTGCTGAAGGAGGACGAACTGGTCGTCGTCATGGGCAAGGTGCAGCCCGACCGTTTCTCCGGCGGCCTGCGGCTCTCTGTGAGCCAGGTCTGGGACCTGGCCACCGCGCGCTGCCGTTTCGGCAAGTTCCTGCGCGTGGCCGTGAATGGCCACGCCCCGGACATCCGCCGCCTGGTGAGCGATTTCCCGCCCCGGCGCGAGCAGTCCGAGCAGGGCGAGCTGGTGCGCGGCCTGCCCGTGCGCCTGGCGCTCAAGCGCGAGGGCGCGATCGCGGAACTGCAGTTGGGCGAGGAGGCCAAGTTCTTCCCCAGCGATGCAGCGCTTGCGAGTTGGATGGCGCAGGCGGACCAGGGCGGGGCGCAGATCGTCTACGAGTAGGAGCGTCGCCAGTTGTAAGCCCAGGTCCGGCCGGGAGTGAGGTGTTGCGGTTCTTGCCCGCAGCAGGCCGGGCGAATCCAGTCCCGTCGGATGGCCTCCGGGCCGCGGTCGCGTTTCATGCCTGCGTGACCTCAGGCCCACCCGGCCCCGGCAGCCCTGTGCCGCGCCGACTGTGGCGGTCGGCACTTCGTGTCCGACTTCCCCTGCGATGCTCGGTCCAGGCCCTGCGGCGTAACTCGCTACGCGCTCGCCTGCGGCGACCGCTTCGCTCAGACAGACG
>NZ_JADDOJ010000141.1 GCF_015159745.1 Ramlibacter aquaticus
GGCCGCCGCCCTCGCCGCCGCCGGTGTCGCAGCGCATGGGCTGCGACACCGGCGGCGGCGAGGGCGGCGGCCAGGGCCATCTTCTGGGCAAGCTTCATTTCCACTGAGTTCTCCTGATGAAAAAAGGCGATGTGGGTCCTTCAAAGCACGAGCCGTGCCATATGTCACACGCCGTACCGCAAGCCCTCCTGCAGGGCCCGGATTGGGGTCAACTGACTCCAGGCTGAGCAAAAAATGCACTTCAAAGGTGCACATGCGCCGGCTTGAAGCGTCCCGGGCGCGCCGCGCACTGGAACAGGGAGGAGCCTGGAAATGAGCCTTGCTTTGGTGCAAAGCCGTGCGCTGCTGGGTTTGCGCGCGGTGCCGGTGGCGGTGGAAGCGCACCTGGCGAACGGCCTGCCCAGCTTCACCCTGGTGGGCCTGGCCGACGTCGAGGTCAAGGAATCGCGCGAGCGGGTACGGGCCGCCCTGCTGCAGAGCGGGCTCGAGTTTCCGCACAACAAGCGCATCACCATCAACCTCGCGCCGGCCGACCTGCCCAAGGATTCCGGCCGCCTGGACCTGCCCATCGCGCTCGCCCTGCTGGCCGCCAGCGGCCAGGTGGATGCGGCGGCGCTGGCCGGCTGGGAGTTCGCCGGCGAACTGTCCCTGTCGGGCGAGCTGCGGCCGGTGCGCGGCGCCCTGGCCATGAGCCTGGCCCTGCAGGCCCAGGGCTGCGAGACGCGCCTGGTGCTGCCCCCCGGCAGCGCCGAGGAGGCGGCCCTGGTGCCGGGCGCGCGGGTCTGGCGGGCCGCCCACCTGCTGGACGTGGTCGCCCGCTTCCTGCCCCCGGGTGAAGGCGCGGCCCCCCAGGCCCAGGCGCTGGCGCCCGGACCGGGCTGGTCGGCCCTGCAGGCGCAGCCGCGCGCCCCCGCGCCCGACTACCCCGACCTGGCCGAGGTGAAAGGCCAGGCCGGGGCGCGCCGGGCGCTGGAAATCGCGGCGGCGGGGGGCCACAGCCTGCTGCTGCTGGGGCCGCCGGGCGCCGGCAAGTCCATGCTGGCGCAGCGCTTCGCCGGCCTGCTGCCCCCGCTGACGGACGAAGAGGCCCTGGAAAGCGCCGCGGTGGCCAGCCTGGGCGGCAGCTTCCGCCTGGCCGACTGGGGCCGGCGGCCCACACGCAGCCCGCACCACACGGCCAGTGCGGTGGCCCTGGTGGGCGGTGGCTCGCCGCCCCGGCCCGGCGAGATCTCGCTGGCGCACCAGGGCGTGCTGTTCTTGGATGAGCTGCCCGAATTTCCGCGGGCGGCGCTCGAGGCCCTGCGTGAGCCGCTGGAGAGCGGGCGCATCCACATCGTGCGCGCGGCGCAGCAGGCGGAATTTCCCGCCCGCTTCCAGCTGGTCGCCGCCATGAACCCCTGCCCCTGCGGCTGGCTGGGCTCGGCCACCCACGCCTGCCGCTGCACCCCCGACCAGGTGGCCCGCTACCAGGGCAAGCTCAGCGGCCCCCTGCTGGACCGCATCGACATGCACGTCGAGGTGCCGGCCCTCTCACCCGCGGAGCTGCTGCGCACCGGCGACGGCGAGCCCAGCGCCGCGGTTCGCGCCCGCTGCGTCGCGGCGCGGGACATGCAGGCCCGCCGCCAGGGCCTGCCCAACCAGGCGCTGCAGGGCCGGGCCATCGAGCGCCACGCCGGGCTGGACGCGGCGGCGGCGCAGTTTCTGCAGTGGGCGGCGGAGCGCCTGGGCTGGAGCGCACGCGCCACCCACCGCGCGCTGCGCGTGGCCCGCACCATCGCCGACCTCGCCGGCAGCGAGGCCACCCAGGCCGCACATGTGGCGGAAGCCATCCAATACCGGCGCGGGCTGGGCGCCGTGCAGGGCTGACCCGGCCGGGACCGGGCTTGCGCCGCCTGGCAAGGCCTCGCGCGTGCCAGGACCCGCGGCCCAGGGCATGGGCCGCCCCAGCCGCACATCGCGCCCCTCGCGCGCCAGGCGCCAGCCTCAGCCCGCCCCGCGGCCCGGCGGCACCGCGCCCGGCGCACCGGGTGGCGGCCGCGCCGCCGCAGGATGGGTGTCCTCCAGCGCGCGCGCGCAACCCGCCGCGAACAGCAGCACGGCCGAGGAGAAGTAGATCCACATCAGCATCACCACCAGCGAGCCCGCCGCGCCATAGGACGACACCACGGCGGCGGTGGAGAGGTACAGCGCCAACAGGTGGCGGCCCAGGGTGAAGAAGATCGCGCCGATCGCGCTGCCCACCACCAGGTAGCGCATGCGCGGCTTGGGCCCGGCGCTGATGCGCATCAGCGCCACGAAGAGTGCGGTGCAGATGCCGAAGGCCAGCGCCTCGCTCAGCAGGCGCAGCAGCCACTTGAAGGCGATCCAGCCGCCGGCCCAGCTCGACGCCAGGTCCAGCAGCGTGGTGACCGCCAGCGAGACCAGCAGCAGGAAGCCGAAGGCCAGGATGTAGGCCACGCCGCGCAGGCGCAGCGAGGCCGTGTGCCACCAGCCCTGCGACGCGGGCGCCACGCCGCCCTCCGACCACACCCGCTCGAAGGCCTGCTGCAGCTCGGTGAAGACCCCGGTGGCACCGAACAGCAGCACGCTGAAGCCGATGAGCGAGGCGACGATGCCCTCAGAGGGGGTCTGCGCGCTCTGCAGCGCGCCCTGGATCACGCTGGCGCCCTGCGCCCCCACCACCGCGCCGATCTGGCGCACCAGGCCCGACTGCAGCGAACTGCGGTCCATCCAGAGGCCGAAGATCGCGACCACCACGATGAGCAGCGGGGCCAGGCTGAGGATGCCGTAGAAGGACATGGCGGCGCTCATGCTCAGGCCGCCCGCGTGACTCCAGAGGCCCCCGGCGCGCTTCAAGGCGCTGAAGGGCCGCATGACGCGCGCCCACAGACGCCGCACCCAGGCCGGTGCCCGGGCCAGCCTGGCCGCGGCCCCGCCCGGATGCGGACCTGCACCCGCGGAAAAATGATCGGCCGTGGACTGCGCGCGCGAGGAATCCGCCATGCGCGAATGCTCAGGCGATCGCAGCGCGCAGGCCATCGGCGCCGGGCGGCGCCCGGGGTAGGACGCGGGCTACGCGGGGCCGGGCTTCTTCATGTGGGGACCTGCGGCCTGGCGCCAGGTCGCGCCGGTGCGCAGGTGCGCCCGGGGCCTGGTCTCAGGGCTGCGCGAGGGTGCCGTTGTCCAGCACCTTCACGATGTGGCCGGTGCCCCAGCCCGGCTTGTTCGCGTGCTCGAAGCTGCGCTCGCTGCCGTCCTGCATGCGCACGCGGGTCACCCAGACCTGCCTGCTGTTGACCTGCTTCTGCACCTCGTTGCCAGCGTAGGCGCCCGCGGCGGCGCCGTGGCCGGTGGCCTGCTGGGCCACCAGATGGGCGGCGGCAATGGGAAGGCCGCCCTCACCGTGCTGGGCGCCCTGGGCGGCGCCTTCGCAGGCAACGAGGTCGAGAAGACCGCCCGGGCCACCACCGAGTACGAGGTGCAGGTCCGCATGGAGGACGGCAGCGTGCGCACGGTTCGCCAGAGCCAGCCGATTGCCGCAGGCACCCACGTGCGCGTGAACAACGGGTCGCTGAGCGTCGCCAGCAACTGATGAGCAGCCGGCCGGCTGGACAGGCAGGGCCCCGGCGGGGCGCCCGTCCGGCGGGTCCCTGAGGCCAGGAAGAGCTTTACCCGACAACTTCCGTAGGTTGCCGCATCGTCTTTGAATCCGTCGAGTCATCCGCCACGTACTCTGGTTCGTCGGCGCTATTGCCGATGTCAACTCGACGAGGATTCCATGAAGCTGGCTTTTGCATCCGCCTCACTGGCTTGCGCGTGCCTACTCAGCGCCTGCGGTGGCGGCGGCGGTACGACGGTCGCACGTCAATTTCCGCAGAACGCGGACATGTGGGTCGCGCTGGGCGACAACGCCCATGCGCCGGCTGCCATATCCAAGGTGGTCGACGACGCGGTGAGCGGCTTGCTGGCGGATCCCAAGGAGGCGCCGTACTTCGCCGTGGTGGGACAACCTGGGCACGATTCGGTCTCCAGGCTCAAGGCCTGCCTGAACCTGGAGTTGACCCAGTTCCGTGGACGGTTTCTGGTTTGATTCTCAAACCGTCTGGGGTGCTCCGTCGGCATGGTCTGCCTCATGCTTACGGGCATCGAATTGCATCTGCTGGCTCCTTTCAAAGTTC
>NZ_JADDOJ010000142.1 GCF_015159745.1 Ramlibacter aquaticus
CCCTCATCCTGCCCAACGGCTCGGCCCAGCTCGCCCTGCTGCGCACCGAAGCCCTCACCAGCGCGCCCATCCCGCTGGCGGACGCGCTGCCGGCCCGGCTGGCCTACGACGAGGACGTCACCGTGCGCGTGTTCCCGCCGGTGGCGGGCCGCATCGCGGCCCTGCGGGTGCAGCCGGGCGACCGCGTGCGTGCCGGCCAGGTGCTGGCCGACATCGACGCGCCCGACCTGGGCACCGCCCGCGCCGACCTGGACAAGGCACGCGCCGACGAGGAGCGCAAGCGCCTGGCCTGGGAACGTGCGCGCGAGCTGGGCCCGGGCGAAGGCATCGCCCGGCGCGATGCCGAGTCCGCCCAGGCCGACTGGGAGGCCGCGCGGGCGGAGACCGAGCGGGCACGCCAGCGCCTGGGCAACCTGGTGCCCGCGGGTGCCCGGGCCGGCGCGCGGCTCACGCTCACCAGCCCGGTCGCCGGGGTGGTGGCCGAGCGCAACGCGACGCCGGCGCTGGAGCTGACGCCCGGCGGCAGCCAGCCGCTCTTCGTCGTCACGCAGCTGCAGCGCCTGTGGCTGCTGATCGACCTGCCCGAGAACCTGCTGGCCAGCGTGAAGCCCGGCAGCGCCGTGAGCGTGGAGAGCGACGCCTGGCCCGGCGAGCGCTTCCGCGCCACGCTGATGCAGGTCGGCCCGGTGCTGGACCCCAACACCCGCCGCGTGGTCGCGCGGGCGCGGCTGGACAACCCCGGCGGCAAGCTGCTGCCCGAGATGTTCGTGCGCGCCTCCGTGCTGCAGCCGGTGGGCACCGGCCTGGAAGTGCCGAACGCGGCGCTGGTGACGCGCGGGCTGTACACCTACCTGTTCGTGGAGACCACGCCGGGCCGCTTCCAGCGCCGGCGCGTCGAGCTCGCGACGCACGGCGCCGACAGCAGCTTCGTGCGCACCGGCGTGGCGCCGGGTGAGCGCGTGGTGGTGGCCGGCGCCTTGCTGCTGGACGCCGAGCTGGGCAGCGGCACGGGCCCGCGATGATCGACCGCATCATCGTCTTCGCGCTGCGCCAGCGCGTCTTCGTGCTGGTGCTGGCCGCCGCGCTGGTGGCCTTCGGCCTGCTCGCGCTGTCCAACCTCCCCATCGAGGCCTTCCCCGACGTGCAGGACGTGCAGGTGCAGGTGGTGTCGCAGCTGCCCGGCCAGGCACCGCAGGACATGGAGCGCGCCGTGACACTGCCCATCGAGCGCGAGGTCTCCGGCATCCCCAACCTGGTCAACGTGCGCTCGGTCACCATGAGCGGGCTGTCCGTGGTGACGCTGACCTTCGAGGACGGCACCGACGACTGGTTCGCGCGCCAGCAGGTGAACGAGAAGCTGGCCACCGTGAACCTGCCCGCCGGGGTGCAGCCGCAGCTCGCGCCGCTGACCACCGCGGTGGGCGAGGTCTACCGCTACCGCATCGACGCGCCCGGCCTGCCCGACGTGGAGGCCCGCACCTTGCAGGACTGGGTGGTGCGCCCTGCCCTGCGCATGACGCCCGGGGTGGCCGACGTGGTGAGCTTCGGCGGCGCGATCCGCGAGTACCAGGTGCTGGCCGACCCGCTGGCCCTGCGCAAGTTCCAGGTCACGCTGGACCAGCTCGCCCAGGCGCTGGGCAACGGCAGCGGCAGCGCCGGTGGTGGCCTGCTGCGCCACGGCGACGCCGCGCTGGTGGTGCGTGCCGACGGCCTGTACCGCAGCCCGCAGGACATCGCCCGCGTGGTGGTGGCAGCGCGCCAGGGGCGCCCCGTGCTGGTGGGCGACGTGGCGCGCGTGCTGGTGGGCGAGCGGCCGCGCTTCGGCGCCGTGGCCGCGGACCGGCTGGACAGCGTGGTCGAGGGCGTGGTGCTGATGACCAAGGGCGGCAACCCGGCCAAGATCAACGAGGCGCTGAAGGCGCGCATCGAGCAGTTGCAGCCGCGCCTGCCCCAGGGCGCGCGCATCACCCCCATCTACGACCGCACGGTGCTGGTCCACCACACGGTGCGCACCGTGGGCGAAAACCTGCTCACCGGCGCGCTGCTGGTGATCGCGGTGCTGGTGGTCTTCCTGTCGAGCTGGCGGGCGGCGCTGATCGTGGCCACCGTCATCCCGCTGGCGCTGCTGTTCGCCTTCATCCTCATGAACGCGCGCGGCGTGTCGGCCAACCTCATCTCGCTGGGCGCGGTGGACTTCGGCATCATCATCGACAGCGCCGTGGTGATCGTGGAGGCGCTGATGGTGCGGCTGGCGCTGCACCCGACGTACGCGGAGGCGACGCCCCACGCGCGCGGCCAGCGCCTGGGCGTGCTGCACCACACCCTGAAGGACCTGGCGCACCCGGTGCTGTTCTCCAAGGCCATCATCATCCTGGCCTTCGTGCCCATCTTCAGCTTCCAGCGGGTGGAGGGCAAGATCTTCACGCCGGTCGCGCTGACGCTGAGCTTCGCCCTGCTGGGCGCGGTGCTGCTCACCTTCACGCTGCTGCCCACGCTGCTGGGCATGACGCTGCTGCGCGCACCGCTGATGGAGAAGCACAAGCCCTGGCTGGACCGGCTGCAGGCACGCTACCGGGCGCTGCTGGCGCAGGCGATGGCGCACGGGCGCCTGGTGCTGCTCGGCGGCGCGGCCTGCGTGCTGCTGGCCGTGGGCCTGGGCACGCGCCTGGGCTCGGAGTTCCTGCCCAAGCTGGACGAGGGCAACATCTGGCTCACGGTGACGCTGCCCACCTCCGCCTCGCTGGACACCACGCGCAGCGTGGAGCGCCTGGTGCGCGCGCAGCTGCTGGCCTACAAGGAGGTGGCGCACGTCATCAGCCAGGCGGGCCGGCCGGACGACGGCTCCGACCCCAAGGGCCCGAACAACCTGGAGATCCTGGTCGACCTCAAGCCCCGCGGCGAATGGGACTTCGCCGACAAGGAGGCGCTGGTGGCCGACATGTCGGCGCACCTGAACGGCATCCCCGGCATCGCCTCCAACTTCTCGCAGGTGATCGAGGACAACGTCGAGGAGTCGCTGTCGGGCGCCAAGGGCGAGATCGTGGCCAAGGTGAGCGGCCCCGACCTGCAGGTGCTGGAGCAGAAGGGCCGCGAGATCGCCGAGATCGTCAGCCGCATCCGCGGTGCCAGCGACGTGGACGCCACGCGCATCAGCGGCCAGACCGAGGTGGTGGTCACGCCCGACCGGGCGCGGCTGGCCCGCTACGGCCTCACCGTGAACGACGTGGACACCCTGGTGAACGAGGCGCTCTCGGGCAGCACCGTGTCCGCCTTCTACGACCAGGAGCGCCGCTTCGACGTGGTGCTGCGCATGGACCCGCGCTGGCGCCGCGGCATGGACGCCATCGGCCAGCTGCAGCTGGCGGTGCCGGGCACCCAGGCCGGCAACGGCCCGGGCACGGTGGCGCTGGCCGACGTGGCGCGCATCGAGATGCGCGAGGGCGTCTCCCAGATCCAGCGCGAGGCCGGCGCCCGCGCCGTGATCGTCAAGATGAACCTGCTCGGCCGCGACCAGGGCAGCTTCGTCGACGAGGCCCGCTCGGCCGTCGCCGAGCGCGTCAAGCTGCCGCCGGGCTACGAGCTCAGCTGGGGCGGCCAGTTCGAGAACTCGCAGCGCGCGGCGCGCCGCCTGATGGTGATCGTGCCCCTGACGGCCCTGATGATCTTCTCGCTGCTGTTCTGGGCCTTCCGCTCCATGCGGCTGGCCGGGCTGGTGCTGGGCATGGTGCCCTTCACGCTCATCGGCGGCCTGGCCGCGCTGGGGCTGGCCGGCCTGCACCTGTCGGTATCGGCGGCGGTGGGCTTCATCGCGGTGGCCGGCATCTCGGTGCAGAACGGGGTCATCATGGTCGAGGAGGTGATGGAGCGCGTGCGGCGCGGCGCCGACAGCGCCGCCGCGGTGGTCGACGGTGCCGTGGTGCGGCTGCGGCCCATCCTCATGACCGCGCTGATGGCCGGCCTGGGCCTGCTGCCGGCGGCGCTCTCGCACGGCATCGGCAGCGAGACCCAGCGGCCCTTCGCCTGCGTGATCGTGGGCGGCATCGTCAGCGGCACGCTGTTCACGCTGCTGGCCCTGCTGGGCGACGGCCCGGACGCCCAGGCGCCCGCCTTCGACCTGGACCGGCTCGCGCTGCCCACCCGCCTGCCGCTGGTGCTGCCCGGGGCG
>NZ_JADDOJ010000143.1 GCF_015159745.1 Ramlibacter aquaticus
GTGGGCGTCCATGCTGTCGTGGCGGGTGGCGAGATAGGGAAGCTTAGGCAGCCGGGCCGGAAAAATGATTCCTGAATCACCGCCTCAAGGGCAGAATCGAGAAAACCCTTCTCTTTGGTGACGGAAAAGAAGCATGGATGACCTCGACGCCCGCGACGTGGCCCTGCTGCGCGCGCTGCAGCACGACTCCCGCCAGACCGTGCAGGCGCTGGCCGCCCAGGCCGGCCTGTCCAGCACCCCCTGCTGGAAGCGCATCAAGGAGCTGGAAGCCAGCGGCGTGATCCAGGGCTACACCGCGCTGGTGGACCGCGAGAAGGTGGGCCTGGCCCTGTGCGTGATCGCCGAAGTCAACCTGAGCCGCCACCAGGAGGACGAGGTGGCCCGCTTCGAGCGCGAGGTCGCGGCCTGCCCGCAGATCGTCAGCTGCTACGCCACCACCGGCGACGCCGACTACGTGCTCAAGGTGCTGGCGGCCGACATCCAGGGCTACGAGCGCTTCCTGCACGAGGTGGCGTTCAAGCTGCCGGGAGTCACGCACGTGCGCTCGCGCGTGGTGCTGCGCGAGATCAAGTCGCAGACGCGGCTTCCGATCGAACCCCCGCCCGCCGCCGCCGTGCCGCGCCGGGCCCGGCGCTGAGGGCGCCGGGCGCGCCCGCTCAATCCCTGGGGGGCAGCGCGAAGTCCTCGGCCAGCAGGGCCGGCACCTGGCGCACGTCGTCCACCACGCGCACGCCGGCGATGCTGCGCCGGGTCAGCGCGGGGTTGTTGCCGCCGGCCCAGAGCCGGATGCGCGAGGGCAGCATGCCGCGCAGTTCCTCCAGCCCGCGCAGCACCAGGCCGGGGTTCAGGCTGGCCGTGAAGGTCAGGCCCACCAGGTCCGCCCGGTAGGCGCGTGCGCCCGAGACGATCTGCTCGATGGGCAGCCGCACGCCCAGCGAGACCGTGGGACAGCCCTGCAGCGCGAACATCGCCTCCGCCATCAGCAGCCCCAGGCCGTGGGGCTCCTGCGGGAAGGTGGTGAGCATGACCAGCGGCGCCTCGGGCCGGGCGCGGGCCTGCAGGCCGGCGATCGCCACCCGCAGCACCTGCGTCACGCAGTCGGAATACAGGTGCTCCTCGTGCACCTGCAGTTCGCCCGCCAGCCAGGCCTGGCCGATCATCCGGTTGATCTGCGGCAGCTGGCTGCCGGCGAACTCCGCCAGCCCGTTCTTGGCCAGCAGCGCCTCCAGTTCGTGGCGCAGGGCCGCCGCGTCGTGCGCGTGCAGCAGCTTGAGCATGCGGGTCGCCAGCCGGGTGCGGCCGCCGGCGGCCGCCGCCATGGCGCGCGAGGCCGACTCCAGGGCCAGGCGCTCGATCTCCGGGGCGCCCGCGCGCGCCAGCTTGCCGGGCCGGTGCCCCTGCTCCACCAGCTCGCGCATCAGCTTGAGGACGCGCACCTGGTCCGGCAGGTACAGACGCTCGTCCCGCGCATCGCGTTCCGGGCGCGGGAAACCATACCGGCGCTCCCAGATCCGCAGGGTGGCGCGGGGCAGGCCGGTCTCTCGCTCCACCTCCGCGATCGGCAAGGCAGGTGCGCGTGGCGAACTTGCATCCATCCGGTCGATTGTCACGTATCCAGGGGGTGCCCGGGAATTCCCAGGCTCTTAACTGTCATACGACAAACAGCTAAACTGATCGGTTATCACACAGGAGCCCCGCCGCCATGACGTCCACCCTCGCCCAGGGCACCGCATGAAAGTCGCCATCGTCGGAAGCGGCATCGCCGGGCTCGCCGCCGCCCACACCCTGCGCGGCAAGGCCCGTGTCACCCTGTTCGAGGCGGACCATCACTTCGGCGGCCATGCCCACACGGTGAACCTCACGCTGGACGGCGTCACCGCGGGCGTGGACACCGGCTTCCTGGTGTTCAACCACCGCACCTACCCCGGCCTGGTGGCCCTGTTCCGCGAACTGGGCGTGGAGACCGCGGCCTCGGACATGAGCTTCTCGGTGCAGACCCCGCAGGCGGGCGGCCGCTGGCTGGAATGGTCCGGCACCAACCTGGACACGGTCTTCAGCCAGCGTGGCAACCTGCTGCGCCCGCGCTTCTGGCGCATGCTGTCCGACCTGATGCGCTTCAACGCGATGGCGACCCGCGCCGTCACGTCCGGCGAGGAGCCCTCGCCCGAGCCCCTGGGCGATTTCCTGGACCGCAACCGCTTTTGCGCCGAGTTCCGGGAGTGGTACCTTCTGCCCATGATCGCCTGCATCTGGAGCTGCCCGACCGAGCAGATGCTGCGCTTCCCGGCGGCCACCCTGTTCCGCTTCTGCCACAACCACGGCCTGCTGCAGGTCGCCGACCGGCCGCAGTGGCACACCGTGACGGGCGGCTCGCGCGGCTATGTCTCGCGCATCGTGCGCGAGGTCGACGACGCCCGCCTGGCCACGCCGGTGCGGCGCATCGAGCGCGACGCCGCCGGCGTGACAGTGCTGACCGACGCCGGCCCCGAACGCTTCGACCAGGTCGTGCTGGCCACCCACCCCGACCAGGCCCTGCAGATGCTGGCCTCGCCCAGCGCGCAGGAGTGGGAGCTGCTGCGCAGCATCCGCTACCAGCGCAACCGGGCGGTGCTGCACACCGACGCCTCGGTGCTGCCGCGCAACAAGCGCGCCTGGGCAGCCTGGAACTACGAAGGCACGGCCGACACCGCCACCAACGGCCGCGTCTGCCTGCACTACCTGATCAACCGCCTGCAGCCCCTGCCCTGGAAGCAGCCGGTCGTGGTCTCGCTCAACCCGATCCGCGAGATCGCGCGCGAGACCATCGCCGGCGAGTTCGACTACGCCCACCCGGTGTTCGACATGGCCGCGATCCGCGCCCAGGAGCACCTGCCCCTGGTGCAGGGCCAGCAACGCACCTGGTACGCCGGGGCCTGGGCCAGGTACGGCTTTCACGAGGACGGCCTGGTGGCCGGCCGCGCCGCCGCGCAGGGCCTGCTGGCCGCCGCGCAGGCCGCGCCCCTGATCGACCCCGAAACCCAGGAGGCGCTGGCGTGAACCTGCCGCAGCTGGCGAGCGGCACCGTGCGCCACACCCGGCTGCGGCCCGTCCGCCATGCCTTCGCATACCCCACGCTCTTCCTGCTGCTGCCCATGCGCGCGCTGCACGCCATGCAGGCGCGCGACAAGCCCTTCGCGCACAACCGGCGCGCGCTCTTCGCCTTCCACGACAGCGACCACGGCGACGGCGGCGACAACGCCCTCGCGTGGCTGGACGCGATGCTGGCGCGCGAGGGCATCCACGACGCCGACGGCGAGGCCTGGCTGCACTGCTTCCCGCGCGTGATGGGCCACACCTTCAAGCCGGTCAGCTTCTGGTACTGCCACCGCCAGGACGGCAGCCTGCGCGCTATCGTGGCCGAGGTGAACAACACCTTCGGCGGCCGCCACGCCTACCTGCTGGACACGGCGGCCTGGGGCCGCGAGCTGCGCGCCCGCAAGGCCTTCAACGTCTCCCCCTTCTGCACCGTGGAGGGCGGCTACCGCTTCCGTTTCATGTGGTCGGGCGAACGCATCGTGGCGCGCATCGACCACGACGACGGCGAAGGCCCGCTGCTGCAGACCAGCGTCAGCGGCACGCTGCGCCCGGCCACGCCGGCCGCGGTGCGCGGCGCCCTGCTGCGCTTCCCCTTCCTCACCCTGGGCATCGTCGCGCGCATCCACTGGCAGGCCCTGCGCCTGTGGCTGGCCCGCGTGCCCTTCCATTCCCCCGCGGCCGCCGACGGTGCGGCCCCTTCCCGGCTCCAGGTCACCCGATGAACAGCACCACCC
>NZ_JADDOJ010000144.1 GCF_015159745.1 Ramlibacter aquaticus
TTCTCGCGGTTGCCGGCGTAGGTCAGCTTGTCGAGGTTGACCACGGGTTCGTCGGAACCCGCCAGCCAGTCCAGCACGAAATTGCTGCCGATGAAACCGGCCCCGCCGGTCACGAGTAACGTCATTTTTTTATCATACCATTCGAGGCGGGTCAGTACTGAACTGCGGAGTGCGTTCCGGCCAGGTGAAGCAGTGGCGGAGTCGCCTGTCCCTGCGCATCGAAAAGCTTGGTGATGCGCACTCGGAAGCCCGGGCACCCATACCCATCGCGCGGCGATACAGGCAGCTTCCTACCAAGACATGGGCGCTCGCTCCAGCGTCCAAGGCTGACTTGCAGAAGTATAGCCAGCCACACTTGCTCAACAGTAAGCATCGGATGAGCTGGGCGCCCCGGCGTCACAACCTGATGCACAAAACGGGTGCCGCAGGGCGTGGGCGGCTTCCCGCGCCCAGGGCAGGAGCCGGGCTGCGACGGCACCAGGTGGGGGAATCGAAAAGGCCGCCTCGCGGCGGCCTTACTGTCACTTCATCAACAGATGCGGCAACCACAAACTCAGTGGCGGCCAGTAAGTGACGACCACCAGGAACAGCAACATCGTCAGCAGCCAGGGCCACACCGCCACCGCCAGCTCCGTGATGCCCATCTTGGTGATGCCTGAGGAAACATACAGGTTCAGCCCCACCGGCGGGTGGCACATGCCCACCTCCATGTTCACCGCCATCAGGATGCCGAAGTGCACCGGGTTCACCCCCAGCTTCACCGCCACCGGGAACAGGATGGGCGCCATGATCAGGGTGATCGAAGACGGCTCCATGAAGTTGCCGGCGGCCAGCAGGATGATGTTGGTCAGGAGCAGGAAGGTCACCACGCCCAGGCCGGACTCCGTCATCCAAGTCGCCATGGCCTGCGGGATCTGCTCCGAGGTCATCAGGAACGAGAAGAGCACCGCGTTCGTGATGATGTAGAGCAGCATCGCACTCATGGACGCCGCCCCCAGCAGGGTGCGTGGCACGTCGCTGAGCTTGAGGTCCTTGTAGACGAAGACGGCGATGAAGAAGGCATAGACCGCCGCGCAGGCCGCCGCCTCGGTCGGCGTGAACACGCCGCTGTAGATGCCGCCGATGACGACCACGATCAGCAGCAGGCCCCACACGCAGTCGCGGAAGGCCTGGAAGCGCTGGGCCCAGGTGGCGCGCTCCATGCGCGGGTAGTCGAACTTGCGGGCACGCCACCACGTGGTCACGCCCAGCAGGAAGGACAGCGCCAGGCCGGGCACGACGCCGGCGATGAACATCTCGCCCACCGAGGCCGAACCCACCATCTCGCCATGGGGCCCGCTCACGTTCATGCCGGCCGTGGCAATGGAATAGATCACCAGGTTGATCGAGGGCGGGAACAGGATGCCCAGCGCGCCCGAGGTGGTGATCACGCCGGCGCCGAAGCGCTTCGGATAGCCCTGCTTGACCATCGCCGGCATGATGATGGAGCCCACCGCGACCACCGTCGCCACCGAGGAGCCGGAGATGGCGGCGAAGAGCGCACAGGCCATGACGCCCGCCAGCCCCAGGCCACCGTACCAGTGCCCGATCATGGACGTGGTGAAGTTGATCATCCGCCGCGCCACCCCGCCGTGCGTCAGGAAGTTGCCGGCCAGGATGAAGAACGGGATCGCCATGATCTCGAACTTGTCGATGCCGGTGAACAGCTTGAGCGCCACCGATTCGATGGGCACCTGCGTCATGGTGAACAGGTAGGTCAGCACCGTCAGGCCGAGCGAGATCGAGATCGGCATGCCCGTGAGCATCAGGGCCAGCAGCAGCCCGAAGATGATGAGGGTGTTCATGCGCGCTCCTCGCGGAAGCCGGGGCTCACGGTGTTGGCGTCCACAGGCGCCTCGTCCAGGCCTTCGACGTGGCCGGGGTCATGGTGCGGGATCTCGCCGGTCCGCAGGAAGTGCCAGGCCACCTGGAGGAAGCGGAAGCACATCAGGTACGAGCCCAGCGGCACGCAGGAATAGACGATCCAGGTCGGCACTTCCAGGTCCGGCGTGGTGGGGCCCTCGGGCAGGTCGCCCACGTCCCAGCCGAAGCGATGGTAGAAGGCGTAGTGCGCGCCGTTCTCCCAGACGAAGCGGGCACCGAGCGTGCCCACCACGATCGTGAACAGCGCGCCGGCCAGCAGGCCGAACAGGATCAGCCAGCGGGCCTTGTCCTTGGGCAGCTTGCGCACCACCACGTCCACGCCCACGTGCGTGCCCTGGCGCACGCCATACGCGGCGCCGAACTTCGCCATCCACACGAACATGTAGATGCACAGCTCCTGGGCCCAGCTCACGTCCAGGCGGATGGTGTAGTCCTGGATGTAGGGCACGCCCGAGAGGAAGCGGTGCAGCACCGCCAGGAAGATGACGAAGGTGGCCGCCCCCATGAGGAAGGCGATCAGCCACTCCTCCAGGTGGTCGAGGATGCGGTTGAACATGGCGCGCGGCGGCTTACTTCGGGGCGACGAAGCCGGCGGCCTTGTACATGGCGTCCATGTTGGCCTTGCCCACGCGCGATTCCATTTCCTTGTGCACCGGCATCAGCGCGCGGACCCACTCGGTGCGCTCCTCGGGCGTGAGCGTGTAGATGGTGGTCTTGCCGCTGGCCTTGATCTTGTCGAAGGCCGCCTTGTTCTCGGTGTCGGCGATCGCGTTGGCATAGGTGGTCGAATCCTTGATGGCGGATTCGAGGATCTTGCGTTGCGCGTCGGACAGGCCGTCCCAGAACTTCTTGTTGACGATCACCGCGTAGGCCAGGTGGCCGTGGTTGGAGACCGTCATGTGCTTCTGCACTTCATAGATCTTCTGGGTGTAGAAGTTCGAAGGCACGCCTTCGGTGCCGTCGACCACGCCCGACTGCAGGCCCTGGTACAGCTCGGAGAAGGCCATCACCTGCGGGATCGCGCCCAGCGCGCGCATCTGCGCGTCCAGCACCTTGGACGACTGGATGCGCATCTTCAGGCCCTTGAAGTCGGCCACGTGGTGCAGCGGCCGGTTGGCGCTCATGATGTGGAAGCCGTTGTCCCAGTAGGCCAGGCCCTTGATGCCCTTGGGTTCCAGCTTCTTGAACAGGTCCTGGCCGACGGGGCCCTCGGTCACGGCACGGAAGGCGGCCTCGTCCTTGAACAGGAAGGGCAGGTCGAAGGCTTCGAATTCCTTCACGCCCAGCGGGCCGAACTTGGCCAGCGAGGGGGCCAGCATCTGCACCGAGCCCAGCTGCAGGGCTTCCAGTTCTTCCTTGTCCTTGTAGAGCTGGCTGTTCGGGTAGACCTCGACCTTGATCGCGCCCTTGGAGCGCTCCTCGACCAGCTCCTTGAACTTGAGCGCGCCCTTGCCCTTGGGCGTGTCGGGCGCCACCACGTGGCTGAACTTGATGACCAGGGGCGCCTGCGCGAAGGCGGCGGGCGCGGCACTGGCCACGGCCGCGGCGGCGGCCGCCGTGATCAGGGTGCGGCGGGTGAGGGTGCGGAAAACGGTCATGCGTGTCTCCAGGTTTTTTTGCGAAGTGGAACGGGGGGAATCGTCAGCGTCGCATTCTGGCCAGGGGCCCTCGCGCTCGCCAGTTGTGGAGTTCCACATGGGGCGGCGCGCGCACGGGGCGCTGCACTAGACTGGCCGCATGGCGCCGCCT
>NZ_JADDOJ010000145.1 GCF_015159745.1 Ramlibacter aquaticus
CAGTGTCGCCACGTCAATCACTCCTAGTGCTCCTGCCACCAAAAGCAGCAGGTTAGGGTTCGTACGTGGGTCAGATTTCGATGGAAATTACCCGGCCAGGTGGGTCACTTCTGGATGGAAATCAACAGCAACCCCAAATAAGCCCCTTTAGCTGCCATAACGTGCCGCGCTGGTTCTTGTGCGGTGTCGCCTCCAGCCTCGGCACCAGTTGAGCGGGTGCGATGGGTGGGGGCTGGTCGGCAGCGGGGGCTTTTGACGGCAGTTGTGATTGAGTGCTGCAGTGGTTCGACCTTGGGGTTGCAAGGTGACGCTGTAAGCGCCCCAGGCAAGCCTTGCTCGATCAGCTTGCGCTTGCGCTGCGAAATCGCATAGCCCTCAGCCTGAGCGATCTCATCGGGCACCGCCGACTTCCTGCCCGAGGTGTTCTGCGCCACATGCGGCGTGACGTTCATCGCCACGCAGGCTTCGATGAACTCCTTCGCGTCGTAGCCCTTGTCGGCGCCCAGCGTGACTTCGCGCTCGTCGTCGCCCAGCGCCTGCCGGGCGTCTTTGATCATGACCTTGGCCGCCTCGCGTTCGGCAAAGCCATCGGCCTGGGTCACCATGGCGTTGGCAATCAGGCCATGACGGTTGTCGCTCAAGGTGTGGCCCATGTAGCGCAGCTCGCTGGCGGTGTTGCCCTTGCGGTACAGCCGGGCGTCGCCGTCCGTCTTAGATTCGTGCGTGTCGTTGCTGCGCCTCTGGCCTTTGAAGTTGCCGCTGGTGGTGGAGTCGTCGCAGTTGGTGGAGTTGTCGCCACCACCATCACCTTGGTCTTCATCCTTGAGCACAAAGCTCTTGTGTCCGGCCCAGGCCTGGATCAGCGAGTTCTTCAACGAGGTGGTGGTCATTGCGCAGCAGCGCGATCTGCTCTCGGGTGAACACTTCAGCGTGGACGGCACCTTTTCCGGTGCAATGCCGGGTCTGCCGCCCTTCACGTCGGCCGCGTACATGGCCGTGAGCACCGGGCCCAACTTCTCCAGCGCCGCGTTGGCGGTCTTGCGAATCTCGCGCAACGGATGCTTGGCAGGCACAAAGTCCTCCAGCTTGCGCATGGTGAACAGGCTCTCGGTAAAGGTGTCAGCGCCGCGCATGGTTCTCAGTCAGATCGGACCTTCTCATTGTCCCAGCCGCAGACCAAACGGGCACGGCGACTGGGTGGTATTTCAGCAGCCTGCTAGGCGGCCAGTCGGCCACGCCAGTTCCACATCGCGCTGGCACCCCCGCTCCAGGCGCCTCCTTGACAGAACTCGATTGCGGTATCCGTAGATGTATACCTTAGTGCGCGCAGTCGTGAGCGCACGCGCGAGTTCATCAGTTCTTACCGAACATCCCGCCCAGGGCGCCGCTGATGCTGCCGAGCGCGCCTCCCCCTTCGCTCCCGCCGGCCAGCACGGTTTCCACCTGTGCTGCAATCGGCGCGGGAACTTTCTCCTTGACGAATCCGACGACGGTTTGCATCGCGGTATTTGCCTGCTGTTCAGAAAGTCCGACTTTATCGATGAGGCGCTGGATAAGTTCGTTCATGGATGTTCCTGCGTGCGCACTTTCGCGCCACTCACTTATAGTCCGATCGCCGGTGCTCACCCTGCGATCTTCCTAAGATTTTGGTCACGAGTTGAGTCAGCGCAGTGGGCGCGACCGACGCGTACCCAAAGAAGAAATTTCGGCTCAGCAGGGTTTGAGCTGTTTTAACTGAACCGTTCCTTCAGGAATCCGAGAATGTATGGCGTCGCCGCCGCGGCGACCGTGGACGCCGTCGACGGGTCTAGCCCTGCGCGCGCAGCCAGGGACTCCGCTACGCGACCAGAGACGATGCCTTCACCACCGTCCACGAGGGACTTGAAGAACCCGTCTCCCCGCAGCAAGCCTGCGGCCAACCCCGCGAAAAAGCTCTTTCCGGCGTGCTCCCCCATCAGCCCCGGGCTTTGTTCGTCCACGTGCGCGTGGACCGCCTCGGTCGCATTGCCTAGAAGTTGTTGGGCGTCCGGAGCGCTGATGCCTTGTGCCCCCAGCGCCTGAACAGCCTCCTGCCCATGCGCTGAAGCCAGGAATTCGGTAACAAGCTGCTGTGCATCCATTCTCATTTCTCCTGTTCGAAGGGCGCAACCATCACATCACGCAACCCCGTGGCGAAGGTACTAATGCCGAACGAGAGCATCGCGGATTTCCCGCAGCAGCACGACGTCCTCGGGAGTCGCTGGCGCCACGGCTGGCGGCGGCGCCTTCTTCAACCTGTTGATCTGCCTGACCATCAGAAACACGATGAACGCTAGTATCGCGAAGTTCAACGCCACCGTGATGAAGTTGCCGTACGCGAAAACGGCTCCGCCCTTCTTTGCTTCGGCGAGTGTCGTCGCAGTCTGCCCGGCAAGAGGAACGAAATAATTGCTGAAGTCCAGCCCCCCCAACAGCCGGCTGATGATCGGCATGATGATGTCGGCCACCAGCGAGTCGACGATCTTGCCGAACGCTGCCCCGATGATGACCCCCACCGCGAGGTCCATCACATTGCCCTTCAGGGCGAATTCCTTGAATTCGGACGCAAAACTCATAGCTCCTCCAGGTTGTTCTTGTCAGGCGGTCGTCGCTCGTTGCGCAGCGGTGGCGTTTTTAGCCCTTGGCGTCCGCGACGCACTTCTTTACGAAGCTGGTCTTCGCCGCGCCGGCGACCTTCTTCTCGGTAGCCTGCGTATCGCAACTCGCCGCTGCACCGGTCGCACCTGCATTGGCATTGCACTTTTTCAGGAAGCGGGTCTTGGCTGCCCCGGCCAACTTCTTGGAGCCAGCCTGTTCGTCACATGTCGTAGGCACCGACGTTTTTGCGTCGGCCTCGCACTTATTCGTGAACGAAGCCTTCGCGGTGTCTGATAGCTGCTTTGCGGCGGCCTTCACATCGCACGATTCCGTAGCCATCGCGAAATTGCAGAAGAGCAGTGCGCACGCGGCTCCGATCATCAACTTCTTCATCGCGTTTTCTTTCAGGCTCGTCACCTCGGGTGCAGCATACGTCAATCGAATGACGCGCGCCAGCCCTCGAGTCGACGCTTCGTTTCGGGGCGGGTGCTGATGGTGATGCCGCGGTCGAAACCGAGGTGGTGTATGAGTTCCCGCAGGATCAGCAGCGGCGCGGGCGTTTTCCACCCGGCATTTCGAAGTTCGATACCGGTTTGGCAAGGGCGCGCGACGTGACCCCTTGAGAACGTCTTCCGACTTGCTCGCGATTGAGGGGCGCACCCGCCTCGCCAGGCGTGGGCGACAGGCCTTGCAGCCGCCTCGATGACCCGGTGCGTGGTGGCCCACATACGCGCGGCGCGGATCGCCTCCTTCCCTCGGCCTACAGACTCGCCCTCAGCGCGATGGCTCAGATGGGTTCCGTGCTTCTTGTCTTCGTGTGGTGTGTCACTAGCGCCCTCGTTCGGGCCGGCCGGCCACCTTAACGATGCGGCGACTTGGCTGCATCTGCGGTCATCAGGGGACTGGGATGGTAGAGCTTGGCATTATTGAGCTTCTCTAAATTCATGACATCACCAGAGCGTAGCCTGCATCCAGCAAGCGGCGATGATGGTGGGGCGCTTCTGTGCGCTCTTGAGTTTGTTGCGGGCCGTCGCGTGCAGCTCCGCGAGAT
>NZ_JADDOJ010000146.1 GCF_015159745.1 Ramlibacter aquaticus
CCTCACGGCGGTGCTGCGCTCACTCACCGTGGACCGGGTCGGCATTCACGCCGAAGCCCACGCCGACCCGGTCCACGGTGAGTGAGCGCAGCACCGCCGTGAGGCCCTTGAGCGTGGCGAAGCCCGACAGGGCCGCCACCAGCAGCACCACCAGGGCCTTGAGGTTGCCGGCCCCCACCCGCACCAGCGTCTTGCTGACGCAGCCCGAGGACAGCACCATGCCGAAGCCGAACAGAAGGCCGCCCGACAGCGCGGACAGCCACAGCCAGCGGGTCGAGGCGTACAGGGTCTGGTCGGGCCGCAGCCAGCCCAGGGCCACCAGGCCCGCGAAGCCGGCCATCGCCGTGCCCGTGGCCAGCGCCCACTGGCGCAGCCGGGTCCAGCTGCCCAGCAGCACGGCATCGCTCACGGCGCCCATGGTGCAGAAGCCGGTGCGCTGCACCAGCGCACCCAGCAGCGCCGCCAGCAGGAAAGCGCCCCACAGCACGGCCTGGGTCAGCCGGCTCAGCTCATCGGTGGTCATCGGCCGATTCTAGGGTGCGACCCTGTGCTGCACGGGCAGCCGGTCGAGCAGGCGGTCGGCGATGCCACCGCCCAGCCACATGCCGCACAGGGCCAGCCAGGCTGTCAGCGAGAACAGGGAACCGCCGCTCAGGCCCGCCCCCACCGCGCAGCCGCCGGCCAGCATGGCGCCGAAGCCCATGAGCATGGCGCCCGCGATGTAGCGGCGCATGCCGTAGCCGTCCTTGAAGCCTTCCAGCTTGAGCTCGCGCCCGGCCAGCGCGCCCAGGAAGGCACCGGCGAACACGCCGGGCAGCAGGCCGAAGTCGAAGCCCATCGGCGGCCCCGGCCGCGCGAGCACGCGCATCAGCCACTCGGCGGAGGGCCCGCTGAAGGTGATGCCCTGGATGGGCACCACCTGGAAGGAGCTCGCCGCCACGGTGCCGGTGAAGGACCAGGCCAGCGCCACGCTGAGCCCGGTGCCCAGGCCGCCCAGCCACTTCCACAGCCGGCGCCCGCTGCGGATCGAGTACCAGAGCGCCGCCACCAGCCACAGCGCGCCGAAGGCCAGGCCGCCCGCGTGCCCGGCGTGGGTGATCGCCAGCAGGTCGCGCGGGGCGCCGCCGTCCACGGTCCACCAGCCGCCCAGCTGCTCGCGCAGCGGCGCCAGCGCACCGGACAGCGCGGATTGCGCCGTCACCGCGAACACCAGGCCCGAGAGCAGGGCCCGCAGGTTGCCCGCGGCGGACAGCACCAGCAGCCGGCTCGCGCAGCCGCGCGCCATGATCATGCCCGCACCGAACAGCAGGCCGCCGAGCAGCGCGCCCGAGAGGCTGCCGCGCGCGGCGAGCTGCCGGGTGCCGCTCAGGTCCACCCAGCCGGCCAGCAGCAGGGCCTGCAGTGCGACCACCGCGGCCGAAAAGGCCAGCAGCCACACCGCCAGCCGCTCGCCGGGCTCGCGGCGCCAGAACTCGATCACCGCGGCGCGCAGGCAGAAGCTGGAGCGCTGGGCGAAGAAGCCGAACGCGAGGCCCACCAGGGCGCCGCCCGTCGCCAGCAGCGGCGCCTCGCCCACCCGATCGACCCAGGCCAGCAGGTCCATCTCAGGACCCCGGCCGCTTCAGCACGGCCCCACCGCGCGCGGGCCGGGGACGGCCACCCTGGGACCCGGGCGTGCCGCTCACGGGCGCGGCAGTCCGGCACACGCGTCGTGGCGCGGCGTGGGCAGTTGCACGCCGCGCTCGGCCGCGCGCTGCGCCATGCGCTCGTGGTGCTCGGCCATAGCCTTGCGGCACGCCTCGTAGGTGTCGGCATGGCGCATCGCCTCGCGCTGCTGGTCGCGCTCCTCGGGCGTCATCAGGCTCCAGCCGGGCGTGTAGCCCGAACCCCAGCGGCCGCCGCGCGGCCCGGGGCCGCGCCCTGGCCCGGGGCCGGGGGCGCCGGCCGACGCGGCGGGGACCGCCGGCGCGGGGGCGGGTGACTGCGCCGCGCACAGCGCGGGCACGAGGGCGAGGGTGAGCAGGAAGGGGGTCGGCAATTTCATGGCGGCCTCGAGGGAGTGATGGGCGCAGTCTCCGCCGCGCGCGCCGGCACGGCCTTGACCGGCATCAAGCCGGGGGTTCAGCGTGCGCGGCTGCGCGCCGCGCCCGAGCGCAGGGCCGCCGCGCCGCGGGCCTGCTTCTCCTGGTGGCTCGCGATGGCGCCGCAGACCAGGTCGCACAGCTCGTACACCGTGGCGTTGGCGATGCGGTAGTACACGGCCGTGCCGCGGGCCTCGCGGCTCACCATGCCCTGCGCCATCAGCTGGGCCATGTGGCGCGAGACGTTCGCCGGCGTGAAGCCGGTGCGCCCCGCCAGTTCGCCCACGTTGTGCTCTCCCTCGCGCAGCAGGTTGAGCAGCTGCAGCCGCGTCGGCTCGGACAGGATGCGGAAATAGTCCGCCACGCGGGCCAGGAGTTCGGGCGAGAGGTCTTTCACGCGCAAATCCTATGCTTGTTGCTCACTTACGTAAATAAGCAAAATGCGCAAGCCCGGGGCGGCGGTCCGGCGACCGGCGACGTCGCTGCCCGGCGGATGCGGCCCCGGCCGCGCCTGAGGGGCGCTCAGCCCTCCCCGCGCAGCCAGTCCAGGGCCCAGTCCTCGTCCTCGAAGGAGCGCATGTCCAGGCCCAGGCGGCGTGCGGCCTGCTGGCCCTGGCCGTCGCGGCAGGGCACCAGCACCGCGACGCGGGCGCCGCGCAGGTGCTGTCCGCAGTGGTGACCCAGCAGCACGTTCTCGGTCGGCCCCACATGGGTGTGCTCGCGCATGTCGATGAGCACGCCGGGCGAGGGCAGGCCGCGGATCCAGTGGCCCAGCCCCTCGATGCGGGCGAGCATCTCGCGCAGCGCCATGTCCACGGGCGGGGTGATGCGGACGAAGCCGGGGCCGGCCACGATCACCGGATCGGCGTGTGCCAGGACCTGTGCGGCATGGGCCATTCGAAGTTCTCCAGGTAAAGGCTCAGGCGCAGTGGCGCAGCAGCGCACTGCCCGGGCTGGTGGCCGCCGCCGCGGACTTCCAGGACGCCAGGCGGACCAGCGAATCGCCGTCCTGCGGCGTGGGCAGGTGGCGGGCGAAGTCTTCGGCCCGCCCCGGCTTGGCGATGACGGCGTCGAAGCCGGCCTCGGGCAGCACCTGGCGCTCCTCGGCCACCATGCCGGTGTAGGCCACGATGCGCATCCTGCGCGTGGCGGTGTTGCGGCGCAGCCGGGTGGCGATCACGTAGCCCGAGCCGTCCGGCAGGCCGATGTCCAGCAGCATGGCCTCGGGGGCGTGGCTGCCCAGCGCCTGCACGCAGGCCCTCGCATCCGGGAAGGCGAAGACGCGCCAGCCCAGCCGGCGCAGGTGCCACTCGGCGTACTTCAGCGCGGGCGCCGAGTCGTCAACGACATAGACCCAGCCGGGTTCCAGGAGGTGTTTCTTCTGCGTCATGCCGTGCGCGGGGGGCCTTGCCAGCCGCCTGCCGCGACCGGGTTGCTCGGTAAATTCATTAAGAATGATTATGATGATTTAATCGTTTAGGGCGTTAGGTCATTTTCTTAGCCCCGGAGAGCTCGCCCCTGGGCGCCCGCCC
>NZ_JADDOJ010000147.1 GCF_015159745.1 Ramlibacter aquaticus
GCTGTGCCGTTGCAGCGCAATGAGGTCGCACAAAGACAAAAGCCCGCCTTTTGAGGGGCGGGCTTTTGAGGGCTGTAAGAGCCTGACGATGTCCTACTTTCACACGGGAACCCGCACTATCATCGGCGCTAAGGCGTTTCACTGTCCTGTTCGGGATGGGAAGGAGTGGTACCACCTTGCTATGGTCATCAGGCATAACTTTTTGCCATCCTGACTGGGTCAGGACGACCAATTCATAGAGCTTGGAATCAGCTTTTGGGTTTTGATTGCGTTCAACCTTGGCATAACACCTGATCGTTAGATCAAAGTTATAGGGTCAAGCCGCACGAGCAATTAGTACTGGTTAGCTTAACGCATTGCTGCGCTTCCACACCCAGCCTATCAACGTCCTGGTCTAGAACGACTCTTCAGGGGGCTCAAGGCCCCGGCAGATCTCATCTTGAAACGAGTTTCCCGCTTAGATGCTTTCAGCGGTTATCTCTTCCGCACTTAGCTACCCGGCAATGCCACTGGCGTGACAACCGGTACACCAGAGGTGCGTCCACTCCGGTCCTCTCGTACTAGGAGCAGGCTTCCTCAAATCTGCAGCGCCCACGGAAGATAGGGACCAAACTGTCTCACGACGTTTTAAACCCAGCTCACGTACCTCTTTAAATGGCGAACAGCCATACCCTTGGGACCGGCTACAGCCCCAGGATGAGATGAGCCGACATCGAGGTGCCAAACACCGCCGTCGATATGAACTCTTGGGCGGTATCAGCCTGTTATCCCCAGAGTACCTTTTATCCGTTGAGCGATGGCCCTTCCATACAGAACCACCGGATCACTATGTCCTGCTTTCGCATCTGCTCGACTTGTCAGTCTCGCAGTTAAGCACGCTTATGCCATTGCACTATCGTCACGATGTCCGACCGTAACTAGCGTACCTTCGAACTCCTCCGTTACGCTTTGGGAGGAGACCGCCCCAGTCAAACTGCCTACCATGCACTGTCCCCGACCCGGATAACGGGCCTAGGTTAGAACCTCAAACGCACCAGGGTGGTATTTCAACGTCGGCTCCACAAGATCTAGCGACCCTGCTTCAAAGCCTCCCACCTATCCTACACAGATCCGTTCAAAGTCCAATACAAAGCTACAGTAAAGGTTCATGGGGTCTTTCCGTCTTTCCGCGGGTAGATTGCATCATCACAAACATTTCAACTTCGCTGAGTCTCGGGAGGAGACAGTGTGGCCATCGTTACGCCATTCGTGCAGGTCGGAACTTACCCGACAAGGAATTTCGCTACCTTAGGACCGTTATAGTTACGGCCGCCGTTTACTGGGACTTCAATCAAGAGCTTGCACCCCATCATTTAATCTTCCAGCACCGGGCAGGCGTCACACCCTATACGTCCACTTTCGTGTTTGCAGAGTGCTGTGTTTTTATTAAACAGTCGCAGCCACCGATTTTTTGCAACCGCTTTGGGCTCCAGACGCGAAGTCCTTCACCTACTTGCGGCACACCTTCTTCCGAAGTTACGGTGTCAATTTGCCGAGTTCCTTCTCCCGAGTTCTCTCAAGCGCCTTAGAATACTCATCTCGCGCACCAGTGTCGGTTTGCGGTACGGTCGTTGCAAGCTGGAGCTTAGTGGCTTTTCCTGGAAGCAGGGTATCACTCACTTCGGCGGCAAGCCGCCTCGTTATCACCCCTCATCTAAGCCCGGCGGATTTTCCTACCAGGCACGACTACAGGCTTGAACCGGGACATCCAACACCCGGCTGAGCTAACCTTCTCCGTCCCCACATCGCACTTGCAATCGGTACAGGAATATTGACCTGTTTCCCATCAGCTACGCATCTCTGCCTCGCCTTAGGGGCCGACTCACTCTACGCCGATGAACGTTGCGTAGAAAACCTTGCGCTTACGGCGAGCGGGCTTTTCACCCGCTTTAACGCTACTCATGTCAGCATTCGCACTTCCGATACCTCCAGCACACCTTACGATGCACCTTCACAGGCTTACGGAACGCTCTCCTACCACGCACAGCAGAACTGTGCATCCGCAGCTTCGGTAACTGGCTTAGCCCCGTTACATCTTCCGCGCAGGACGACTCGATCAGTGAGCTATTACGCTTTCTTTAAATGATGGCTGCTTCTAAGCCAACATCCTGACTGTTTTAGCCTTCCCACTTCGTTTCCCACTTAGCCAATTTTAGGGACCTTAGCTGGCGGTCTGGGTTGTTTCCCTCTTGAGTCCGGACGTTAGCACCCGGTGCTCTGTCTCCCAAGCTGTACTCTTCGGTATTCGGAGTTTGCATAGGTTTGGTAAGTCGCCATGACCCCCTAGCCTAAACAGTGCTCTACCCCCGAAGGTAATACTTGAGGCACTACCTAAATAGTTTTCGGAGAGAACCAGCTATTTCCAAGTTTGTTTAGCCTTTCACCCCTATCCACAGCTCATCCGCTAGTTTTGCAACACTAGTCGGTTCGGACCTCCAGTACCTGTTACGGCACCTTCATCCTGGCCATGGATAGATCACTTGGTTTCGGGTCTACACCCAGCGACTGGACGCCCTGTTCGGACTCGGTTTCCCTGCGGCTACCCTATTCGGTTAACCTTGCCACTGAATGTAAGTCGCTGACCCATTATACAAAAGGTACGCCGTCACCCTTGCGGGCTCCGACTTTTTGTAAGCATGCGGTTTCAGGATCTATTTCACTCCCCTCCCGGGGTTCTTTTCGCCTTTCCCTCACGGTACTAGTTCACTATCGGTCGATTACGAGTATTTAGCCTTGGAGGATGGTCCCCCCATCTTCAGACAGGATTTCACGTGTCCCGCCCTACTTATCGCTAGCTCAGTACCACACAGATCTTTTCGAGTACGGGGCTATCACCCTCTGTAGCCGGCCTTTCCAAGCCGTTCCCCTAAGTTCTGCGCTATCACTAGCAGGCTCTTCCGATTTCGCTCGCCACTACTTTCGGAATCTCGGTTGATGTCTTTTCCTCGAGCTACTGAGATGTTTCAGTTCACCCGGTTCGCCTCCTGCACCTATGTATTCAGTGCAGGATACCTTTCGGTGGGTTTCCCCATTCGGAAATCTCCGGATCAAAGCTTATTTGCCAGCTCCCCGAAGCTTATCGCAGGCTATCACGTCCTTCGTCGCCTGTAATCGCCAAGGCATCCACCACATGCTCTTAGTCACTTGACCCTATAACTTTGACCCCTCTCACGAGGATTCTCAGTCGTCAAGAAATTGCGAGGTCTCTCACCTCGCGCGTTATGCCGTCTTCATCTTCGAACGAATTCGAAATTGAAGTTCTATGTTGACGCAATCAAAAATTCATGCTGCTCACGGCACGGTGGGCCACAAGGACCCTTTCCG
>NZ_JADDOJ010000148.1 GCF_015159745.1 Ramlibacter aquaticus
CCGCTGCCCCGCTGCCGCGCAGGAGACGCCGGCAGCGGGGCCGCCGCGTGTCATCCGCGCTTGCTATCCTCGGCGGCATGCCCGGGGCCGCTGCCCCACGCGGCGCGCAGACCTTGTTCCACACCATGAAGAAACCACTCGCCCTGGCCCTGGCCGCGCTGGCCGGCCTGCAGGCCGTGGCCGCGCTGGCGGCAGACGACGGCAGCCCGGCGCCGGCCGACGAGGCCGGCGCGCTGCACCTGCAGTTCACCAACGTCACGCAGAAGCACCCTCCCCTGCGCTCGCCCTACGCAGGCCCCAACAGCCTGAAGGCCAGCGAGCGGGCCGAGGAGACCAGCGACATCACGCTGTACGCCGGCTGGAGGCCCTGGCGCGGCGCGTCGCTCTGGATCAACCCGGAGATCGACCAGGGCTTCGGCCTGAGCAACACGGTGGGCCTGGCCGGCTTCTCCAGCGGCGAGGCCTACAAGGTGGGGGCCAACCGCCCGTACCTGCGGCTGCCGCGCGTGTTCCTGCGCCAGGTCTTCGCGCTGGGGGACGAGACCGAGGCCGTGGACGCGCGCGCGAACCAGCTCGCGGGCCTGCGCCCCAAGGACAACATCACGCTCACGGTGGGCAAGTTTTCCGTCGTCGACGTGTTCGACAACAACGCCTACGCGCACGACCCGCGCGCCGACTTCATGAACTGGTCCATCGTCGACGCGGGCGCCTTCGACTACGCGGCCGACCCCTGGGGCTACACCCATGGCGCGGCCCTGGAATGGACCCAGGGCGACTGGACCTGGCGCGGCGGCGTGTTCCAGATGTCGCGCCTGCCGAACAACAAGGTGACCGGCCTGCACTTCGGCCAGTTCATGGCCGTGACCGAACTCGAGCGCCGCTACGAGTGGAACGGCCAGCCCGGCACCTGGCGCGTGCTGGCCTTTGGCAACCGGGCGCGCATGGCGGACTACGAGGATGCGGTGGCCCAGGGCGCCGCGACCGCCAGCACGCCCGACGTGGCCGGCGTGCGCAAGCTGCAGTGGCGCAGCGGCTTCGCGCTCAACCTCGAGCAGGCGCTCGCCGCCGACCTCGGCGTGTTCGCGCGCTTCAGCCGCAACGACGGCCGGCGTGAAGCCTACGAGTTCAGCGAGATCAACCGCTCCGAATCGGCCGGCGTCGCCCTCAAGGGCGGGCGTTGGGGGCGCGCCACGGACACCCTGGGCCTCGCGCTGGCGCAGAACCACCTGTCGGCCCAGGCGCGCGACTACTTCGCGGCGGGCGGCATGGGCATCCTGATCGGCGACGGTGCGCTGCGCTACGGGCCCGAGCGCATCGTCGAGGGCTACTACGCCGTGGCCCTGGCGCGGCAGCTCACGCTCACGGCCGACCTGCAGCGCGTGCTGAACCCGGCCTACAACCGCGACCGCGGGCCGGTGACGGTCTACGGCCTGCGGGTGCACGCGGAGTTCTAGCAGCCAGGCCCCTCGCGGGCCTTCAGGCGCTGGCTTCGCCCCAGTAGTTGAAGGCGAGCGGCCGGGGGCCGGGGATGTAGCCGGTTTCCAGGCCGTGCAGCGTGAAGCCCGCCTCGACCAGCAACGCGGGAATGTCGCGCCCGAGCTGGCAGCCGCCGGCGATGGGCCCCCACCAGGGCTGCAGGCGCGCCTGCCAGCGGCGCACCGAAGCATCGGGCGCGCGACCGTGCTCGCAGAACAGCAGGCGGCCTCCTGGCGCCAGCACCCGCCGCATCTCGCGCAGGGCGGCCACGGGCTCGGGGATGGAGCACAGGGTGTAGGTCAGCAGCACGGTGTCGAAGCTGGCGTCGGCCAGCGGCAGGCGCTCGGCCGACAGGCCCACCAGCTCGACCTTCAGGCCGCTGCGCCGTATGCGCGCCTTCGCCTTCTCGTGCATGCGCAGCGCGGGGTCCACGCCGGTGATGGACTCGACCTGCTCGGCCGCATAGTGCGGCATGTTCAGCCCGGTGCCTATGCCCACCTCCAGCACGCGGCCGCGCGCCCGGGGCACCACGCGCTCGCGCTGCCGGGTGACCATGGGCAGGCCGCAGGCGAAGTCCAGCACCGTGGGCAGCAGGTGGCGCTCGTACCAGTTGTCGGCCATGGGCTGCGGTCGGTGGGGGCCGGGCGATGGCGCCTGCGGCTCAGCGCGCGGCGCCGGGCGCGTCCGGCGCCAGCCGCAGCCAGATCTCGTTGCGGCGCAGGAACCAGGGGGTGAAGGGCGGGTTGTAGCGCGAGAGCGTGGGCTCGCCCTGCCAGCGCAGGCCGGCGGCACGCAGCGCCTCCTGCAGCCGGCCCAGGTGTTCCTCGTAGTTGGCCTGGGACCAGAAGCCCGAGTAGCGGATCACGCCCACGCGCTCGCCCGGCACCTCGCGCAGCTGCACCCGCGGATCCAGCGGCTCGGGCGCGCTGGCCAGCGTCACTTCGCGGGGCAGCACGAACTGCACGATGTAGCCACCCGCCGAGGGGGTCTGCGTCACGGGGGCGGTCATCTCCATGCGCACGGGCGCCTCGGTCTGCGTCACCGGCGCCGTCATCTCGAACTTCCGAGCGCCCTTGTTCTTGCCGAAGATGTAACCCGCCAGGATGGGAAAGGCCTCGCTGCCCGCCTGATCGGCCGTGCCCGCGACCTGCACCTGGGCCACCACGTAGGGCGCGTACTGGCGCACCTGCGCACCGTCCAGCTGCTGGACGACGTCGTAGCGGGGTTCTTCGATGGCCATGGCGGCGAGGGGGAGCACCACCAGGAAGGCGGCGAGAAGAGCTTTCAAGGCAGGGCACCGTGCATGGGCACAGCCTATCAGGCCCGGGCCGGGGCTGCCAAGCCCGGCCCCGGCCGCACGGGGCGGGCCCGCGAACGCTGAGCTGCCGGGGGGCGGCAGCGCCGTCGGGCGGCAGGCCCGGCCCCGAGCCTGCGCTTCAGTCGCGCTCGATGTCCGAGTTCGCGTCGTTGAGCACGTAGTCGCGCGCATCGACCTGGAACACCTCGGGCGCGATGGGCCCGAGCACCAGCCGCGTGACCTGCCACACCGTGCGGCCCTGGGCATCCACGATGGCCAGCGGGAGCTGCGCGCGGACGCTCCAGCAGACATCGCTCACCCGCCCGCCC
>NZ_JADDOJ010000149.1 GCF_015159745.1 Ramlibacter aquaticus
CCGCCTCCTCCGCCACGGGCCCCGCCATCGCCCTTGCGCTTTTCGGCGTGCACCGACTGCACGGTGCCGCACTGGGGGCAACGCGCGAGCAGGGCGCGGGCGTGGCCCGTGGCGGAGGAGGCGGGCGCAGGGTTCTGGGCTTGCGCGGCGCCGGCGGCAAGAAGCAGGGCGCCCAGGGCGGCGGCGTGAACGGATTTCATTCGGAAGACTCGGCAAAAAATTGTGTTGCCGAGCTTGCCGCCGCGCCACGGCTGAGTCAAGCCGGGCTCACAGGTTGGGTGCAAGCAATCGTTTCAGCAGCGCCTCGTCGGCCTGGCGCCGGCGGGCCAGGTCCTGCACCTGGTCCTCGCCGATGCGGCCGACGTTGAAATACTTGCTCTCGGGGTGCGAGAAGTAGAAGCCGCTCACGCTGGCCGCCGGCGTCATGGCCAGGCTCTCGGTGAGCCCCATGCCCACGTCCTGCGCCTGCAGCAGCTCGAACAGCTCGCGCTTGACGCTGTGGTCCGGGCAGGCGGGATAGCCGGGCGCGGGGCGTATGCCCTGGTACTTCTCCGCCACCAGGGCCTCGATGTCCAGCGCCTCCTGCGGCGCATAGCCCCACAGGTCCTTGCGCACGCGCTCGTGCAGCGCCTCGGCGAAGGCTTCGGCCAGCCGGTCGGCCAGGGCCTTGAGCATGATGGACGAATAGTCGTCGAGGTCGTCCATGAAGTACTTCTCCTTGGCCTCCACGCCGATGCCCGCGGTGACCGCGAAGGCGCCGATGTAGTCCGGCGCCACGCCGCGCGGCGCGATGAAGTCCGCCAGGCAGCGGCTGGGCCGCATGCGGCCTTCGATGGCCTGCTTCTCGGCCTGCTGGCGCAGCCCGAACCAGGTCATGGCGACCTCGCTGCGCGACTCGTCGGTGTAGAGCTCGATGTCGTCGTCGTTGACGGTGTTGGCCGGCCAGAAGCCCATCACCGCATTGGCGGTGAGCCAGCGCCCCTCGATGAGCCGCTTGAGCATGCGCTGCCCATCGCCGAACACGCGCACCGCCTCGGTGCCCACCACCTCGTCGCGCAGGATGGCCGGGAAGGGCCCGGCCAGGTCCCAGGTCTGGAAGAAGGGCCCCCAGTCGATGTATTTCGCGAGCTCCGACAAGTCGAAGTTCTTGAACAGGCGGCGGCCGATGAACTTGGGCTTGGGCGGGGTGTAGCCGCTCCAGTGGATTTCCGTCTTGTTCTCGCGCGCCCGGGCCAGCGGCCAGATCGGCACCTGCTTGCGGTTGGCGTGCTGCAGGCGCACCTTGTCGTAGTCGGCGTTGACCTGGGCGATGTAGCTCGCCGCCTGCTCGGAGAGCAGGCCCTGCGCCACGCTCACGCTGCGCGAGGCGTCGGGCACGTAGACCACCGGGCCCTCGTAGTGCGGCGCGATCTTGACGGCGGTGTGCACCCGGCTGGTGGTGGCGCCGCCGATCAGCAGCGGGATCTTGCGCAGGCGGAAGTGCTCGTCCTTCTGCATCTCGCTGGCGACGTACTGCATCTCCTCCAGCGAGGGCGTGATCAGGCCCGACAGGCCGACGATGTCCGCGCCCTCGACCTTGGCCCGCGCCAGGATCTCGTGGCAGGGCACCATCACGCCCATGTTCACCACCTCGAAGTTGTTGCACTGCAGGACCACGGTCACGATGTTCTTGCCGATGTCGTGCACGTCGCCCTTGACGGTGGCGATGACGATCTTGCCCTTCGCCTTGGCCTCGCCGCCGGCCTCGACCAGCGCCTTCTTCTCTTCCTCGATGTAGGGAATGAGGTGGGCCACAGCCTGCTTCATCACGCGCGCCGACTTCACCACCTGGGGCAGGAACATCTTGCCCTGGCCGAACAGGTCGCCGACCACGTTCATGCCGTCCATCAGCGGGCCTTCGATCACGTGCAGGGGGCGGCCGCCGCCCGCCAGCACCTCGTCCAGCACCTGCTGGGTGTCCTCGACGATGAAGTCGGTGATGCCGTGCACCAGCGCGTGCGACAGGCGCTGCGCCACCGGCAGCTTGCGCCACTCGTTGCGCTTGCTGTCGTCGCGGGCCGCGCCCTTGGCGCTTTCGGCGATCTCCACCAGCCGCTCGCCCGCGTCGGGGCGGCGGTTCAGCACCACGTCCTCGACCCGCTCGCGCAGCAGCGGCTCGACCTCGTCGTACACGCCCACCATGCCGGCGTTGACGATGCCCATGTCCATGCCCGCCTTGATCGCGTGGTAGAGGAACACGGTATGGATGGCCTCGCGCACCGGGTCGTTGCCGCGGAAGCTGAAGCTCACGTTGGAAACGCCGCCCGACACCTTCGCGCCGGGCAGGTTCTGCTTGATCCAGCGCGTCGCCTCGATGAAGTCGACGGCGTAGTTGTCGTGCTCCTCGATGCCGGTGGCGATGGCGAAGATGTTGGGGTCGAAGATGATGTCTTCGGGCGGGAAGTCCAGCCGGTCCACCAGCAGCCGGTAGGCGCGCTCGCAGATCTCGGTCTTGCGCTGGTAGCTGTCGGCCTGGCCCTTCTCGTCGAAGGCCATCACCACCGCGGCGGCCCCGTAGCGCTTGACCAGCCGGGCCTGGTGCAGGAAGGGCTCCTCGCCCTCCTTGAGCGAGATCGAGTTGACGATGGCCTTGCCCTGGATGCAGCGCAGCCCGGCCTCGATCACCTCCCACTTGGAGCTGTCCACCATGATGGGCACGCGCGCGATGTCCGGCTCGCTGGCGATCAGGTTCAGGAAGCGCACCATGGAGGCCTTGCTGTCCAGCATGGCCTCGTCCATGTTGATGTCGATGACCTGGGCGCCGTTCTCCACCTGCTGCCGGGCCACCGACAGCGCCTCCTCGAACTGCCCCGCCAGCACCAGGCGGGCGAAGGCCTTGGAGCCGGTGACGTTGGTGCGCTCACCGATGTTGGTGAACAGGCTGCCGGGCCCGATCGCCACCGGCTCTAGGCCGGCCAGCAGCATGGG
>NZ_JADDOJ010000014.1 GCF_015159745.1 Ramlibacter aquaticus
CCTGACCGCCTCCTGCTTGAACTCCAGGGTGTACTTCCCTCGGCTTCTTCCTTCGTCCATCTCTCATCTCCTTTCCCGGCATTCTCCGGGACTGAGCTATGAACTCCGAAATTCGAGGGCAACCTCAGCCCACCACGCCATGCGCCTCCATCGCGTCGCGCAGCGCGATGGCTGCGGGCTCACTTCCCGCCTCGAGTGCGATGATCTGTTCGGTTCCGTTGTGAACGGGGTAGCCTGCATCGGCCAATGACTGGCGCAGCCGCTTGGCGTTGGCATGCAGCCGCGCACGCGCCTCATCGGCGCCACGGAGCACCTCCAGGGTAGCTCGCAAACCAGCGATTTCGTGCGTCAGCAGGGAAGAACTGAAGATGTTCGGGAAGGCGGAGATCTGGACGTACGGGCGCAAGCCCGCGGGTGCCGTGAAGATGCCAGCCCGGCCCGCGAAGGCCTTGGCGAGACTGGCGGTGATGAAGTGGACGCGGTGAGTCAGCCCCAGTTCTGCGCACAGACCCCGACCCTGCGGCCCGTGTGTGCCCAAGGAATGGGACTCGTCGACGACCAAGGTGCACTGGTGGCGCTCGGCAACTTCGACAAGATCCAGCAAGGGGCAAAGCGCGCCCGTGGTGCTGTAGACGGAATCGACGACCACGACGCCCGGCCCATGGCTGGCCAACAGCCGCTCCAGGTGCGCGACATCGTTGTGACGGAAGGCATGTGCGGGCGCGCCGGCTGCGCGTGCGCCTTCCCACAGCGACATGTGGGCCAGGCCATCGAGGTACACAGGGGTCTGGGCATCAGCAATGATTTGCAGGAGCCCGAGGTTGGCGCAGTAGCCCGACTGGCTGAGGAACACATCATCCTTGCCGATCCAGTGGGCCAGGGCGGTTTCAAGCGCACGTGAAGGGTGGTCATCGAGGAGGAAAACACCGGACTGCACCACGGCTTCGGTGTCCTGCCTCAGTGCGGCAATTTGCGCGGCCACGATGTCCGGGTGGCCCGTGACGCTCAGGTAGTCGTTCCCGTCCAGCCGCACGGCGTTGCTCCTGGCGGGCTGGCCATGCAGGATGAAGCGTCCGCCCCACTGCTCCTGGAACCGCCGGGTGAACTCGCGCTCGACCCGCGCACGCAAGGCCTGCGGCAGGCCGGGCTCTCGTTGGATGGGTTCTGATTTGGGAACGGACGGACGTGTAGCAACTGCTTCCATGGGGACACCTTTGTAGAAAGAAGGGGGATGTCCGCATTGAAGAGCGATTCGTCCCGCAAATGCGGGAACCCCCTGTCAAGATTGACAGGGGGGCCTGCCCGGTCGGGCAGCGGGGTCGCCGCCGGGGCCGGCGGCCGGGTCAGCTGGCGCTCAGGCCAGCTTGCCGTGGCACTGCTTGTACTTCTTGCCGCTGCCGCAGGGGCAGGGGTCGTTGCGGCCGACGTGGCCCGCCGCGGCCGCGGTGACCAGGGGCACGGCGGCGCGGGCGGTGGCGGCGTCGACCTGACTCTCGGGCTCGCCCGTCTCGGTGGGGGCGGTGTAGGTGACGTTGGCGATGCGCTCGGCCTGCTCTTCCATGTCCTCGGCCGCCTGCTCCAGCTGTTCGCCGGACTGCACCTGCACCGTCATGAGCACGCGCGTGACCTCGTTCTTCACCGAATCGAGCAACTGCCCGAAGAGCTCGAAGGCCTCGCGCTTGTATTCCTGCTTGGGTTGTTTCTGGGCGTAACCGCGCAGGTGGATGCCCTGGCGCAGGTAGTCCAGCGCCGAGAGGTGCTCGCGCCAGTGGGTGTCCATGCTTTGCAGCAGCACCATGCGCTCGAACTGCGTGAAGTTCGCGGCGCCGACCAGCTGCACCTTGGCCTCGAAGGCGGCGTCGGCCGCCTTGGTGACGTGCTCGACGATGTCCTCGTCGGTGATGGAACTGGCCTGCTGCACCAGCTGCTGCAGGTCCAGCTGGAGGCCCCACTCGTCGGCCAGCACCTTCTGCAGGCCCGGCAGGTCCCACTGCTCCTCCACCGACTCGGCGGGCACGAACTGGCGCACCAGGTCGCTGAAGCAGCCCTCGCGCAGCGACGCGATCTGGGCGCCCAGGTCACCCGCATCCAGGATGTCGTTGCGCTGCTGGTAGATCACCTTGCGCTGGTCGTTGGAGACGTCGTCGTACTCCAGCAGCTGCTTGCGCACGTCGAAGTTGCGCGCCTCGACCTTGCGCTGCGCGCTCTCGATGCTGCGCGTGACGATGCCGGCCTCGATGGCCTCGCCGTCGGGCATCTTCAGGCGCTCCATGATGGAGCGCACGCGGTCGCCCGCGAAGATGCGCATCAGCGGATCGTCCAGGCTCAGGTAGAAGCGCGAGGAGCCGGGGTCGCCCTGGCGGCCCGAGCGGCCACGCAGCTGGTTGTCGATGCGGCGCGATTCGTGGCGCTCGGTGGCGATGATGCGCAGGCCGCCCTGCGCCACGACGAAATCGTGCTCCTTCTGCCACTGCACGCGCAGCTCGGCGATGCGCGCCTCGCGCGCGGCGGCGTCCAACGACTCGTCCGCCTCCACCGCCTGGATCGCCTTCTCCAGGCTGCCGCCCAGCACGATATCGGTGCCGCGGCCCGCCATGTTGGTGGCGATGGTGATCATCTTCGGCCGGCCGGCCTGGGCCACGATGTCTGCCTCGCGCGCGTGCTGCTTGGCGTTGAGCACCTGGTGCTCCAGCCCGGCCTGCTGCAGCAGGTTGGAGATGATCTCGGAGTTCTCGATCGAGGTCGTGCCCACCAGCACCGGCTGGCCGCGGCCGTGGCACTCGCGGATGTCCTGGATGGCGGCTTCGTACTTCTCGCGTCCGGTCTTGTAGACGCGGTCGAGCTGGTCGTCGCGGCGGCTGGGCCGGTTCGGCGGGATGACCATGGTCTCCAGGCCGTAGATCTCCTGGAACTCGTAGGCCTCGGTGTCGGCCGTGCCCGTCATGCCGGCCAGCTTGCCGTACAGGCGGAAGTAGTTCTGGAAGGTGATGGAGGCCAGGGTCTGGTTCTCGGCCTGGATCTGCACGCCTTCCTTGGCCTCCACCGCCTGGTGCAGGCCATCGCTCCAGCGGCGGCCCGACATCAGGCGGCCGGTGAACTCGTCGACGATGACGACCTCGCTCTCCTGCACCACGTAGTGCTGGTCGCGGTGGTACAGGTGCTGGGCCCGCAGCGCCGCGTTCAGGTGGTGCATCAGGGTGATGTTGGCCGGGTCGTACAGCGAGGACCCCTCCGGGATCAGCCCGAGGTTGGACAGGATGCGCTCGGCGTTCTCGTGGCCCTGCTCGGTGAGGAAGACCTGGTGGCTCTTCTCGTCCACGGTGAAGTCGCCCGGCTTGGTGACGCCCTTGCCGGTGTGCGGGTCTTCCTCGCCTTCCTGGCGCGTGAGCAGCGGCACCGCCTTCATCATGGCCAGGTACAGCTCGGTGTGGTCCTCGGCCTGGCCGCTGATGATCAGCGGCGTGCGCGCCTCGTCGATCAGGATCGAGTCCACCTCGTCGACGATGGCGTAGTTCAGCCCGCGCTGCACACGGTCGCCCGGCTCGTACACCATGTTGTCGCGCAGGTAGTCGAAGCCGTACTCGTTGTTCGTGCCGTAGGTGATGTCGCTGCGGTAGGCCGCCTGCTTCTCCTCGCGCGGCATGTTGGGCAGGTTGATGCCCACCGACAGGCCCAGGAAGTTGTACAGCCGGCCCATCCACTGCGCGTCGCGGTTGGCGAGGTAGTCGTTGACGGTGACCACGTGCACGCCGCGTCCGGTGAGTGCGTTCAGGTAGACCGGCAGCGTGGCCGTCAGCGTCTTGCCCTCGCCGGTGCGCATCTCGGCGATCTTGCCGTGGTGCAGGGCCATACCGCCCAGCATCTGCACGTCGAAGTGGCGCATCTTCATGATGCGCTTGGAGCCCTCGCGCACCACGGCGAAGGCCTCGGGCAGCAGGTCGTCGATGTCCTCGCCCTTGGCCAGCCGGTCACGGAACTCCTGCGTCTTGGCGCGCAGGGCCTCGTCGTCCAGCTTTTCGAACTGCGGCTCCATCGCGTTGATGCGCTCGACGACCTTGCGGTACTGCTTGAGCAGGCGGTCGTTGCGGGAACCGAAGATTTTGGTGAGGAGGTTCTTGGCCATGAATGGGTCGCTGCCTGCGCCCGGCACACGGTGGGCAGCGCAAATCCGGATGGGTTGTCGTCAACGATCGGGGCCTTCGGCCACCCTGTGGGGGGCGGCGTCCGGCCAAACCTCAGATTTTACCTTTGGCCGCGCGACCGCTGGGCCGCAAGGGCCAGCGGGGCGGGAGGCGGCGTGCGGCCCGCCTCCAGGAATTTCTGCGGATCCTGGGGCACACCTTGGACCAGAAGCTCGAAATGCAAGTGGGGGCCGGTGGAGCGGCCGGTGCTGCCCACCGTGGCGAGCTGCTGGCCGCGCCGCACCAGGTCGCCCAGGTGCACCGCCAGCCGCAAGGCATGGGCGTAACGGGTGACCAGGCCGTTGCCATGGTCGACCTCGACCCGGTTTCCATATTCCGGGTGCCAGCCCAGCGCGACCACCACGCCGCCGGCGGCCGCCAGGATGGGCGTACCGGGCTCGGCCTGGAAATCAACGCCGGTGTGCAGGGCCATGCGGCCGGTGAAGGGGTCGATGCGCCAGCCGAAGGGCGAGCCCGGCACGCCACCGTCCAGGGGCGTGCGCGTGGGCACCATGAGGCTCTTCATCTTCTGGTCGAACAGGCGCGACTCGGCCACGGCCATCAGGTCGGCATCGCGCCCGGCGTTGCGCTCGAGCGCGGCCAGCGTGGCCTGCAGCGCTTCCAGGGAGAGCGGCGGGCCGTCCACCAGCGCGCCGCCCTGGCCCGGGCGCGCACGCAGCTCGGCGGGGTCCATCCCCGCGAGGCCGGACACGCGTTCGCCCAGCGCCTCGATCTGCAGCAGGCGCGCCTGCAGGTCCCCCAGCCGGCGGGCCATGGCGTCCAGGTTGTCGCGCAGGAAGCGGTCGCGCTGCTCGAGCTCATCCCGGCTTGCCAGGCGCACCAGCGCGCCCACGCCGGGCCAGCCTTCGCGCGCGCCTTTCTGGAACACCCAGTGGTAGAGCGCGGCCGAGGCCAGCAGCAGCCCCAGCGCCAGGCCCAGGCAGAGCAGGCCCAGGCGGGCGCCGCTCAGGTGCAGCGCGCGGGTGCGGGCCCCGCGGGCATCCGTGATAATGATGTGCACTCCCCTCCCCCGAAACATGAACCCGCAGCGGCGCCCCTTGTCCGTCACGGCACTGCAGGCCGCCGAAGACTCGCCGACCCTGGCCCGGCTGGCCCAACTCGCCAGCGAATCGGGCGAGCGGCTGAAGGCGGTGAAGCCGCTGATGCCGGCGGCGCTGCGGCAGGCGGTGCGGCCCGGCCCCATCGAAGGCGCGTCGTGGTGCCTGCTGGTGGACAGCAGTGCCGCGGCCGCCAAGCTGCGGCAGCTGCTGCCGGCCTTGCAGGCGCACCTGCGCAGCCGGGGTTGGGAGGTTACTTCGATCCGCCTGAAGGTCCAAGCAGGGCTTGGGTGAGCTATTGCCCAAGCGCCGGCCGGGCCTGCGGGCCCGCGCCGGAAGACACCGGGCGGGGCCGGGTCTGTGGTGCCGATTGTCCGATTTGAACGGACGACCTACCGCTTACAAGGCGGTTGCTCTACCCCTGAGCTAAATCGGCGGCTGGCCGGATTCTAGGCCGGGGCACGGCGCGCGTGCCGCACCCTGGCCCGCTGTTACTTGACGCGCTTGAGCGCGGGCCGCGGCCCGGCGGGCGGGCGCGGCGGCTCCTCCGGCGGCTCGCTGCCGGGCTCGGGCGAGGTCATCTGGAACACCCGCACCTCGTCGTCCACCGGGTTCACGCCCCCTGCGGCCGGCACGCTGGACAGCGGCGAGCCCTTGGGGGCCTCGGCCGCGCTGCCGGCCACGGGCACCGGGAAGGCCATGCCCTGGCCGTTCTCGCGCGCGTAGATGGCGATCACGCGGTTCACCGGCACGATGATCTCGCGCGCGGTGCCGGCGAAGCGGGCCTTGAACTCGATGAAATCGTTGCCCAGCTTCAGCGAACTGGTCGCGTCGAAGCTGATGTTGAGCACGATCTCGCCGTTCTTCACGTACTCACGCGGCACCTGCACCGTGTCGTCGACCAGCACCGCGACATAGGGCGTGAGCCCGTTGTCCGTGCACCAGTCGTACAACGCACGGATGAGGTAGGGACGGGTGGAGGTGGATTCGAGCGCGTTCATGCCGGGAGGGGGCGGGGGCCGCCGGTTCCCATCTTACTTCCGCATCACCTTCTCGGAAGGGGTGAGCGCCTCGATGTAGGCCGGGCGCGAGAAGATGCGCTCGGCGTACTTCAGCAGCGGCGCGGCGTTCTTGGAGAGCTCGATGCCGTAGTAGTCGAGGCGCCACAGCAGCGGGGCGATCGCCACGTCCAGCATGGAGAAGCTCTCGCCCAGCATGTACTTGTTCTTGAGGAACACGGGTGCCAGCTGGGTCAGGCGGTCACGGATGTGCGCCCTGGCCTTCTCGAGCGCCTTCTCGTTGCCCTTGGAAGCGCGCGACTCCAGCGTGCTCACGTGCACGAACAGCTCCTTCTCGAAGTTGAGCAGGAACAGGCGCACGCGGGCGCGGTCCACCGGGTCGCCGGGCATCAGTTGCGGATGCGGGAAGCGCTCGTCGATGTACTCGTTGATGATGTTCGACTCGTACAGGATGAGGTCGCGCTCGACCAGGATGGGCACCTGGCCGTACGGGTTCATCACGTTGATGTCTTCCGGCTTGTTGTACAGGTCGACATCGCGGATCTCGAAATCCATGCCCTTTTCGAACAGGACGAAACGGCAGCGATGGGAGAAGGGGCAGGTGGTGCCCGAATACAGGACCATCATGGTTGTGGCTCCTTGAAAAGCAAAGGGGTGGACTCGCGTCCACCCGGGGGGAATCTGGCGCATGCGGCCGGCGCGAGCCGGCCACGGTTGCGTGTTATTTCACGTTTTTCCAGAACGCGGCGTTCAGGCGCCACGCGAACAACGTGAACACGCCCAGGAAGATCAGCACCCACACACCCACGCGGACGCGGGAGTTCTGGGCCGGCTCGGCCATCCATGTGAGGTAGCCGACGAGGTCGCCGATCGCCTGGTCGTACTCCTGGGTGCTCATGGTGCCCGGGGTGACCTGCTTCCAGCCCTTGAAGACCTTCTCTTCCTCGCCGTGCTGCATCACCGTCTCGAACACCGGCTCACGCTCGCCTTGCAGCTGGTAGAGCACGTGCGGCATGCCGACGTTGGGGAAGGCGAGGTTGTTCCAGCCCGTGGGGCGGTTGGGGTCGCGGTAGTAGCTGCGCAGGTAGGTGTAGAGGTAGTCGGAACCGCTGCCGCCGTGGCCGGCGCGGGAACGCGCCACCAGGGTCAGGTCCGGCGGGACCGCGCCGAACCAGGCCTTGGCCTGCTTGGGATCGATCGCCGACTTCATGGTGTCGCCGACCTTGTCAGTGGCGAACAGCAGGTTGTCCTTGATCTGCTGCTCGGTCAGGCCGATGTCCTTCAGGCGGTTGTAGCGCATGAAGGCGGCGGAGTGGCAGTTCAGGCAGTAGTTGACGAACAGCTTGGCGCCGTTCTGCAGCGCGGCCAGGTCGTTGGTGCGGTTGGGCGCCTTGTCCCAGTGGAAGGATTCCTCCGCGGCATGCGCGCCCAGCGACAGGCCGAGCGCGGCGATGAAGGACAGGATCAGTTTCTTCATTGTCGTTGGCCTTGTCTTCAGTGGGCCGCAAAGGTGACGCGGTCAGGCACCGGCTTGAAGCTGCCCATGCGGCTCCACCACGGCATCAGCAGGAAGAAGCCGAAGTAGAACAGGGTGCCGATCTGCGAGATCAGCTGGCCCGAGGGCGAGGGCGGCTGCGTGCCCAGGTAGCCCAGCACCAGGAAGTTCGCCACGAACACGGCGTACACCCACTTGTGCCAGTCCGGGCGGTAGCGGATGGACTTGGCCAGGCTGTTGTCCAGCCAGGGCAGGAAGAACAGGATGATCACGGCGCCGCCCATGGCAACCACGCCCCAGAACTTGGGATCCAGGCCGGACAGCGGGCCCACGCCGGTGAAGGAGAAGGCGCCGAACAGCACCAGACCGACCAGGCCGGCGGCGGCCACCGCGTACTTCACCATGGCCGGCAGGCGGGTGCGCACGAAGATGAACGCGACCACCGCGACCAGGATCAGCGAGAGCGCCTGCATCATCTGCGTGGTGATGGCGCGCAGCATGGAATAGAAGGGCGTGAAGTACCAGACCGGCGCGATGTGCGGCGGGGTCTTCAGCGGGTCGGCCGGGATGAAGTTGTTGTACTCCAGGAAGTAGCCGCCGAATTCGGGCGCGAAGAAGATGATCGCCGTGAACACCATCAGGAACACGCTCACGCCCATGATGTCGTGCACCGAGTAGTACGGGTGGAACGGGATGCCGTCCAGCGGGTGGCCCTGCTCGTCGCGCGGGGCGTTGGGGCCCTTGATCTCGACGCCGTCGGGGTTGTTGGAGCCGACGTCGTGCAGCGCCAGGATGTGCGCCGCCACCAGGCCGAGCAGCACCAGCGGCACGGCGATGACGTGGAAGCTGAAGAAGCGGTTCAGCGTCGCGTCGCCCACCACGTAGTCACCGCGGATCAGCAGCGCCAGGTCCGGGCCGATGAAGGGGATGGCGGAGAACAGGTTGATGATCACCTGGGCGCCCCAGTAGGACATCTGGCCCCAGGGCAGCAGGTAGCCCATGAAGGCCTCGGCCATCAGCGCGAGGAAGATCGCGCAGCCGAAGATCCACACCAGTTCGCGCGGCTTGCGGTAGCTGCCGTAGATCAGGCCACGGTACATGTGCAGGTAGACCACGACGAAGAAGGCCGAGGCGCCGGTGGAGTGCATGTAGCGCACCAGCCAGCCCCAGGGCACGTCGCGCATGATGTATTCCACCGACTCGAACGCCTTGGCGGCGTCGGGCTTGTAGTTCATCACGAGGAAGATGCCGGTGACGATCTGGATCACCAGGACCAGGAGCGCCAGCGAGCCGAAGAAGTACCAGAAGTTGAAGTTCTTCGGCGCGTAGTACTCCGACATGTGGTCGCGGAACGCGGCCCCGGCGGTCGGGAAGCGGTTGTTGAACCAGTTGCCGAGTTTTTCGCCGGCGCTGGCGTTCGGGGAGATTTCCTTGAATTGAGCCATGACAGCGTCCTCAGGCCTTCTTGTCTTCGCCGATCAGCAGGCGCGAATCCGACAGGTACGTGTGCGGGGGCACTTCGAGGTTGTCCGGCGCAGGCTTGTTCTTGAAGACGCGGCCGGCCAGGTCGAAGGTGGAGCCGTGGCAGGGGCACAGGAAACCACCGGGCCAGTCGTCCGGCAGCGAAGGCTGCGGGCCGGGCACCAGCTTGTCGCCGGGCGAGCAGCCCAGGTGCGTGCAGATGCCCACCACCACCAGCACCTCGGGCTTGATGGAGCGGTTCTCGTTGCGCGCGTAGGCGGGCGTGAGTTCGTCGGGCTTGCGCTTGGAGAGCGGGTCGGCCAGCTCGCCGTCATGCTTGGGCAGGTCAGCGACCTGCTCGGGCGTGCGGCGCAGGATCCAGACCGGCTTGCCCCGCCACTCGACGGTCATCTTCTCGCCCGGCTTGAGGGCGGAGATGTCGACTTCCACGGGCGCTCCGGCCGCCTTGGCGCGTTCGGAAGGCTCGAAACTGCTCACGAAGGGAACGGCCGTGAAGGCCGCGCCCACGGCGCCGGCGCAACCGGAGGCAATGAGCCACGTGCGCTTGCTGGCGTCCATTGGGGTGTCACTCATGAAGAAGATCCTCGAGGGGCGTCGCGGAATTGCGGGACAACCGAAGATTGTAGCGGACCGTAATCTCTGACTTCAACGCACGGAATGCCCCACCCCTCCCCGTCGCCGCCGGTTTCCGGGATACTCGCGCCCAGATCAAGGAGAGAAGCCATGGGGATGCTGACAGAATTCCGCGAGTTCGCGGCCAAGGGCAATGTGGTGGACCTGGCGGTGGGCGTGATCATCGGCGCGGCCTTCGCGAAGATCGTCGACTCGCTGGTGGGCGACATCATCATGCCGGTGGTCGGGCGAATCATCGGCTCGCTGGACTTCACCAACCTGTTCCTCATCCTGCGCGAGCCACCACCCGGCATCCCGCACACCCTGGTCGACCTGAAGAAGGCCGGCGTTCCCGTGCTGGCCTACGGCAGCTTCATCACCGTGGTGGTGAACTTCCTGCTCCTGGCCTTCATCATCTTCATCATGGTCCGCCAGATCAACCGCCTGAAGAACCTGCAGGCGCGCGAGCAGGCGGCCGCGGCCCCGGCGGCGCCGGTGGAACCGCCGGAAGAGGTGAAGCTGCTGCGCGAGATCCGCGACGCGCTGCGGCGCTGAGGCGGCGGCTCAGGCCGCGGCGAGACGCCGGGCCTGGCGGATCGCCTCCACCAGGCTGGCCGGGTCGGCACGGCCGGTGCCCGCGATGTCGAAGGCCGTGCCGTGGTCCGGGCTGGTGCGCACCAGCGGCAGGCCCAGCGTGACGTTCACGCCCTTGTCCACCCCGAGATACTTGACCGGGATCAAACCCTGGTCGTGGTACATGGCCACCACCACGTCGAACTCGCCGGGGTGGCCGGGCGCATGGCGGGCCCGCATGAAGACGGTGTCGGGCGCATAGGGACCGCTGACGTCCAGCCCGTCCGCGCGCGCCGACGCGATCGCCGGTGCGATGGCCTCGATCTCCTCACGGCCGAACAGGCCGCCCTCCCCGGCATGGGGATTGAGCCCGGCGACGGCGATGCGGGGCGCCCGCCCCAGCACCCGGGCCAGGGCCTGGTGCGTGATCTGCAGCGTCTGCGCGACATTGCGCACCGTCACCGCCGCGATCGCCTCGCGCAGGGCGACGTGGATGCTCACCAGCACCGTGCGCAGCTCATCATTGGCCAGCATCATGCGCACCGGCACCTGGCTGCTGGCGCGCCCCAGGTGGCGCGCGGCCTCGGCCTGCAGCAGTTCGGTGTGGCCGGGGAACGGCACGCCGGCGGCGGCCAGCGCCTCCTTGTGCAGGGGCGCCGTCACCAGGCCGGCGATCTCCCCGCGCAGCGCCGCCCGGGCGGCCCAGGTGACGGCCTGTGCCGCCGCCCGTCCCGCCTGCGCACTGACCTGGCCCAGGGGCGGCAGCACGTCCAGCGGCGCCACCGGCAGCACCGGGATGCAGCGCGGGGGCATGGCCAGGGCTTCGGCCGGCGATTCGATCTCGACCACGGGCAGGGCCGCGCCCGCGCCCGCCACCACCCGGGCACCGCGCCGCAGCGCGCCCAGGTCGCCGGCGACGAAGCAGCCCGCCGTTTCGCGCCCGTCCAGGAAGGCGTGGGCGATGATCTCCGGGCCTATGCCCGCCACGTCGCCCTGGGTGATGGCCAGCGCGAGCCTCATGCGGGGTTGTCCACGTCGATGAATTCGTGCGCGATGCCCAGCGCCTGCGCCACGTGCGCGGCCACGGCCGGCGCGCCGTAGCGCTCGCTGGCGTGGTGGCCGCAGGCGATGTAGGCCACCCCGCTCTCGCGCGCGTAGTGCGGCTGCGGCTCCGACATCTCGCCGGTGATGAAGACGTCGGCGCCCGCCGCGATCGCGGCCTCGAAATAGCCCTGGCCGCCACCGGTGCACCAGGCGATGCGCGACAGCGGCCGGCCGTCACCCGGCACGCAGCGCGGTGCACCGCCCAGCGCGGCCGCCACCTGCTGCGCCAGCGCCTGCGCCGAAGCGAAGGCCGGCGCGGCGGCCGGGCGGCCGAGGAAGCCCAGGTCCTGCTCGCCGAAGCGGCCGTCGTCCTGCAGGCCCAGCTTCAGGCCGAGCTGCGCGTTGTTGCCCAGGCTGGGGTGCGCGTCCAGCGGCAGGTGGTAGGCGAAGAGGTTCACGTCGGCGGCCAGCAGGCGCGCCAGGCGCTGCTTCATCCAGCCGGTCACGCGGCCGTCCTGGCCGCGCCAGAACAGGCCGTGGTGGACGAAGATGGCGTCGGCGCCGCGCTCGACGGCGGCCTCGATCAGGGCCCGGCTGGCGGTGACGCCCGAAACGATGCGCCGGACCTCGGACTTGCCTTCGACCTGCAGGCCGTTGGGCCCGTAGTCCCGGAAGCGGCCGGGCTCGAGGAGCTGGTCGAAAGCCTGGAGCAGTTGCTGTGCGGTGGCCATGGCGTGCTGGAGCAAAAGCCGATTGTCGGCCAAAGCGGTGGCAGAGCAGCCCTCGCGGCCCGCCGGGGCGGCCGCCGCGCGCGCCGGCAAGCGGCGCGACGCCCGTCTACACTAGGGTGACATATGCGTCGCTACTGGCTGCTTTTCTCCCAGACCGTCACGGTGCTGCTCGCGGCATGGTTCGTGGTGGGCACGCTCAAGCCCGAGTGGCTGGGCCGCGGCGCCGGCACGGGCAACGGCAGCCCCTTCCTGCAGGCGCCCGCCGCTGCCGTGGGCGGCACGGCGCCGCCCGGCGGCTTCCGGGTGGCGGCGCAGAAGGCCTCGCCGGCCGTGGTCAGCATCAACATCATGAAGGCGGCGGAATCCAACCCGCACGCCAACGACCCCTGGTTCCGCTTCTTCTTCGGCGAGCAGGGGGCCCAGCCGCAGGCCGCCCTGGGCAGTGGCGTGATCGTCAGCCCCGAGGGCTACATCCTCACCAACAACCACGTGGTCGAGGGCGCCGACGAGATCGAGGTGGTGCTCAACGACAGCCGGCGGGCCCGCGGCAAGGTCATAGGCACGGACCCCGACACCGACCTGGCCGTGCTCAAGATCGGCCTGGACCGCCTGCCGGTGCTGGCCATGGGCAATTCGGATTCGCTGCAGGTGGGCGACCAGGTGCTGGCCATCGGCAACCCCTTCGGCGTCGGCCAGACCGTGACCAGCGGCATCGTGAGCGCGCTGGGTCGCAACCAGCTGGGCATCAACACCTTCGAGAACTTCATCCAGACCGACGCGGCCATCAACCCGGGCAACTCGGGCGGCGCGCTGGTGGACGCCGGCGGCACGCTGATGGGCATCAACACCGCCATCTATTCGCGCTCGGGCGGCAGCATGGGCATCGGCTTCGCCATCCCCATGTCCACCGCCCGCATGGTGCTCGAAGGGATCGTGAAGGAAGGCGTGGTGCGCCGCGGCTGGATCGGCGTGGAACCGGCCGACCTCTCGCCCGAACTCTCCGAGACCTTCGGCGTGCGCGCCAGCACTGGCGTGCTGATCACCGGCGTGCTGCAGAACGGCCCGGCCGCCCAGGCCGGCGTCAAGCCGGGCGACGTCATCCTCAAGGTCGGCGACAAGCCGGTGGGCAACGTGTCGGAGCTGCTGTCCACCGTGGCCGCGCTCAAGCCGGGGGTTGCCGCCAAGCTGCACATGCAGCGCCGCGAGACGCCGCTGGACCTGGACGTGACGCCCGGGCTGCGGCCGCGTCCGCAGCAGGAACCGGCCCAGCGCTGAACTGCAGCCGGCCGCCTGCCGGTCTTACTGGTCAGCCGCCGCAGGGGCGTCGCCAGGCGCCGTGGTGTTGCGGATGAAGATCTGCGCCGCCCAGATGCCCGCCTCGTACAGCAGGCACATGGGAATGGCGAGGGCAAGCTGGGAGACCACGTCGGGCGGCGTGATCACCGCCGCGATGACGAAGGCCAGCACGATGAAGTAGGCGCGGAAGGACTTCAGCTTCTCGATCGAGACGAAGCCCAGGCGCGCCAGCACGATCACCACGATGGGCACTTCAAAGGCCAGGCCGAAGGCGATGAACATGGTCAGCACGAAGCTCAGGTAGGCCTCGATGTCCGGCGCGGCCGTGATGCTCTTGGGCGCGAAGCTCTGGATGAAGCGGAACACCTGGCCGAAGACGAAGAAGTAGCAGAAGGCCACGCCGATGCAGAACAGCACCGTGCTGGAGACCACCAGCGGCAGCACCAGCTTCTTCTCGTGCGAATACAGCCCCGGGGCGACGAAGGCCCAGAGCTGGTAGAGCACCACCGGCAGCGCCAGCAGGAAGGCCGCCATCAGCAGGATCTTCAGCGGCACGATGAAGGGCGAGATCACCGAGGTGGCGATCAGCGTCGCGCCGTGCGGCAGGTGCGCCACCAGGGGCGCGGCCAGCAGGTCGTACAGGGCGCCGGGGCCGGGCCACAGGAACAGCACGCCGGCGGCCACGGCCACGGCCGCCATCGCCTTGATCAGGCGGTCGCGCAGTTCGATGAGGTGGGCGACAAAGGGCTGCTCGGTGCCGGCCAGCTCGTCTTCGGAATCGGTGGCCATCAGTTGTATTTCTTGGGACGGTAGCGCGCCACCCGGGCCGCGCCGGAGAGCGCACGGGTGCGGATGCCGTTGCGGGCCTTGTACCAGCCGGGCGTCGCGCCCTGCTTCAGGCGCCACTTCTTGCCGGGGTGGCGGTACTCGGGATAGGCCGGGTCGGCCGAAGCTTCCAGCGCGGGCGTGCCGGTGCCGCCCGAGGCCGGGTCCAGGCCGGCGGCGACGTCGCGCAGCTGGCGGTCGAACTCGCTCATGCCGCTGTGGATGGAGGTCTCCACCTCGCGCGCGGCGGACTCCACCGAGTCCTTCATCTTCTTGAGCTCTTCCAGCTCGATGCTGCGGTTGACTTCGGCCTTGACGTCGTTGACGTAGCGCTGGGCCTTGCCCATCAGGTGGCCGACGGTGCGCGCCACCCGGGGCAGTTTTTCAGGCCCGATCACGATCAGCGCCACGGCGCCGATCACCATCATTTTCTCGATGCCGAGATCGATCATGCTTGTGCACGCCGGCAACCCGGCGGGTCAGCGGGCCCTGGGGCCCGGGCCGCTTCAGGAGCGGTTGCGCGCTTCGACGTCGATGGTGTCCTTGCCGGCACCGGGCTGCTGCGCCGCGGTGACCTGGCTGGCCGGGGGCACCGGGGTCTCGGGGGTGGACGCGCCGTCGCGCATGCCTTCCTTGAAGCCCTTCACGGCGCCGCCCAGGTCGGTACCGATGTTCTTGAGCTTCTTGGTGCCGAAGATCAGCACGATGATCAGAAGGACGATCAGCCAATGCCAGATGGAAAACGAACCCATGGAAAACCTCTAGTGATCTGGTGAACTGGAGTGGGATTCTAGTCTTCCACGCAAGTTCAGCCGGAAGCGGTGGGGACGGCCCTCGGGCCGCCCGGAATTCAGCCCTTGAGCCAGGGCCGCGGACCGCCCATCACGTGGATGTGCAGGTGGTGCACCTCCTGGCCGGCATGCTCGCCCGTGTTGACGACGATGCGGTAGCCCCCGGCCGGGTACGGCTGGCAGCCGGCCTCCAGGGCCAGCCGCGGCGCCAGCGCCATCATGCGCCCCAGCACCCCTGCATGCTCCGGGCCGACCTGGGCCATGGAGGGGATGTGCGCCTTGGGCACCATCAGGAAGTGCACGGGCGCCCAGGGATGGATGTCGTGGAAGGCGATCATCTCCTCGTCTTCGTGAACTTTTCGCGAGGGGATCTTGCCTTCGACGATCTTGCAGAAGATGCAGTTCGGGTCGGAGTGGCTCATGGCGTTCAGTCGGGCATCCGGTTTTCGGAAAAGCGCAGCCAGCCGCGCAGGCAGCGGTAGAGGTACCACAGGCCGATCACCGTGTACGCGGCAGCGCCGGGGAAGACCAGCACCAGCCACAACGGGCCGGTGAGGACGAGCCACAGCAGGGTCCACCAGAAGGTGCGGATCATCCAGCGGTGGTGGGCCAGGTACAGCGGGTCGCCCTCGTCGCCGCGCTTGACGTAGTTCACGACCAGGGCGATCACGGCCAGCGAGCCCATGGATGCCCAGGCGATGGTGTGCATGCCGTAGAGCACGTGCATCACCGTGCGGTCGCCCGGTGTCTTGTCGTCCACGAGGCTGGCGCTCATGCCGCGCCCTGCTCGCCCGCCTCGCGGGCCTGGGCCTTGCGCAGGGCCTTCTCCTCGATGCCGCTGGTGCCCTCGCGGCGCTCGAGTTCGGCGATCACGTCGGCGGGCGCGAGGTCGAACAGGGCCAGCGCGATCATGCTGTGGAACCACAGGTCGGCCACCTCGCCGACGATCTTCTGCCGGTCGCCGCCGTGCTGCGCGTCCTTGGCGGCCATCACCACCTCGGCCGCCTCCTCGCCCACCTTCTTGAGCACCTGGTCGACGCCACGGTGCAGCAGGCGCGCCACGTAGCTGGCCTCGGGGTCGCCGCCGTGGGCGGGCTTGCGGCTTTCGATGACGGCTGCGAGCCGGGCCAGGGAATCGTTGGAGCTCATGACGCGGAGTGGCTGTAGATGCGGGCCGGGTCCTTGAGGACCGGCTCGACGGCGCGCCAGGCGCCGCCCTCGTATTTCTGGAAGAAGCAGCTGTGACGGCCGGTGTGGCAGGCGATGGACGGGTCGTGGCCCAGCTGCGTCACCTTGAGCAGCACCACGTCGTCGTCGCAGTCCAGGCGGATCTCGTGCACCTGCTGCACGTGGCCGGACTCCTCGCCCTTGTGCCAGAGCTTGCCGCGCGAACGGCTGAAGTACACCGCGCGGCCGGTCTCGGCCGTCAGGCGCAGGGCCTCACGGTCCATCCAGGCGAACATGAGCACGTCGCCGGTGGACGCCTCCTGGGCGATCACCGGCACCAGGCCTTTCGCATCCCACTTGACCTGAGCGAGCCATTCCATGGGCTCTATTGTGACGCAGCGCAGCGGCCCCGAGGGGCGCCCGGCCCTGCAGGGTCAGAGCCGGACCGGAATGCCGCGCCTGGCCATGAGCTGCTTGGCTTCGCCCACGGTGTGGTCGCCGTAATGGAAGATGCTGGCCGCCAGGACGGCGTCGGCGCCGCCCTTCTGGATGCCGTCGGCCAGGTCGTCGAGCTTGCCCACGCCGCCGGAGGCGATGACCGGCACTGGCACGGCGTCGCTCACCGCGCGCGTGAGTTCCAGGTCGAAGCCGGAACGCGTGCCATCGCGGTCCATGCTGGTGAGCAGGATCTCGCCGGCGCCGCGCCGCGCCATCTCGGCCGCCCACTGCACCGCGTCCAAGCCGGTGTTGCGGCGCCCGCCATGGCTGTAGACGTCCCAGCCCGGGCCGCGCTCGGCGGCCTCGGCGGCCGTGCGGCGCTTGGCGTCGATCGCGACCACGATGCACTGCGCGCCGTACTTGTCGGACGCGGCGTTGATGACGTCCGGGTTGGCGATCGCGGCCGAGTTGAAGCTGGTCTTGTCGGCGCCCGCGTTCAGAAGCCGCCGCACGTCCTCGGGGGTGCGCACGCCCCCACCCACGGTGAGCGGGATGAAGACCTGCGAGGCCACCGCCTCGATGATGTGCAGGATCAGGTCGCGCTCGTCGCTGGTTGCGGTGATGTCCAGGAAGGTGATCTCGTCGGCGCCCTGCTCGTTGTAGCGGGCGGCGATCTCCACCGGGTCGCCGGCGTCGCGCAGCTCGACGAAGTTGACGCCCTTGACGACGCGTCCGCCCGTGACGTCCAGGCAGGGAATGATGCGCTTGGCGAGCATCAGGCGCCCAGCTCGTCGGCCTTGGCCTGGGCCTGGACGAAATCGAGGTCGCCGGAATAGACCGCGCGGCCGCAGATCACGCCCTCGATGCCCTCGTCCTCCACGGCGCACAGCTTCTCGATGTCGGCCATGTTGGACAGGCCGCCGGAGGCGATGACCGGGATGGTGAGCGCCTGCGCCAGCTTCACCGTGGCCTCGATGTTGATGCCGGTGAGCATGCCGTCGCGGCCGATGTCGGTGTAGATGATGGACTCGACGCCCCAGTCCTCGAACTTGCGCGCCAGGTCGACCACCTCGTGGCCGGTGAGCTTGCTCCAGCCGTCGGTGGCCACCTTGCCGTCCTTGGCGTCCAGGCCGACGATGATGTGGCCGCCGAAGGCGGTGCAGGCGTCCTTGAGGAAGCCGGGGTTCTTCACCGCGGCGGTGCCGATGATCACGTAGCGCAGGCCGCCGTCGATGTACTTCTCGATGGTGTCCAGGTCGCGGATGCCGCCGCCCAGCTGCACCGGGATGTCGGCGCCGACAGCCTTGAGGATGGACTTCACGGCGCTGAAGTTCTGCGGCTTGCCGGCGAAGGCGCCGTTGAGGTCGACCAGGTGCAGGCGCCGGGCGCCCTTTTCCAGCCAGGTGCGGGCCATGGCCGCCGGGTCCTCGCTGAAGATGGTGGCCTGGTCCATGTCGCCTTGTTTCAGGCGAACGCAGTGACCGTCCTTGAGGTCGATGGCGGGGATGAGCAGCATGGGGGAAGGTGGGGCGAGCGGGCACGCGGCCCGGACGTCAGGGATTCCAGTGGAGGAAGTTTCGGTAGAGGGCGAGGCCTTGGTCCGCGCTTTTCTCGGGATGGAACTGGGTGGCAAAAATGTTATCGCGCCCAACCGCGGCGGTAAAGCGAGCGCCGTAGTCGGATTCCCCCAGGCTGTGGCGCGCATCCGACGGCCGGGCGTACAGGGAATGGACGAAGTAGAAGTAGCTGCCCTCGGGCACACCGGCCCAGAGGGGGTGCGGCTGGGTCTGGTAGACGCGGTTCCAGCCCATCTGGGGCACCTTGTAGCGGCTGCCGTCGGGCTGCAGGCGGCCCGCCAGATCGAAGCGCGTCACCTCGCCGTGGATCAGGCCCAGGCAGTCGGTGGGCCCCTCGGCGCTGCGGTCCAGCAGCATCTGCATGCCCACGCAGACGCCGAACAGCGGCTTGGACGCCGCGGCCTCCAGCACCGACCCCATCAGCCCGGACTCGTGCAGGTCGCGCATGCAGTCGGGCATGGCGCCCTGCCCCGGCAGCACCACGCGGTCGGCGGCGCGCACGTCCTCCGGCTTCGCGGTGACCACCACCTCGAAGCCGGTGCCCGCGGCAACGGCGCGCACGGCGTTGGCCACCGAGCGCAGGTTGCCCATCCCATAGTCGACGACAGCGACGGTCTTCATGACGCTCAGAGCGTGCCTTTCGTGGACGGGATGGTGCCGGCCGCGCGCGGGTCCAGTTCCACGGCGAAGCGCAGCGCCCGGGCGAAGGCCTTGAACACGGTCTCGCACTGGTGGTGGGCGTTCTCGCCGCGCAGGTTGTCGATGTGCAGCGTGACTAAGGCGTGGTTGACGAAGCCCTGGAAGAACTCGTGCGCCAGCTGGGTGTCGAAGCCGCCGATCATGCCGCTCTTGAAGGGCACGTTCATCACCAGGCCGGGGCGGCCGGAGAAGTCGATCACCACGCGCGACAGCGCCTCGTCCAGCGGGACGTAGGCGTGGCCGTAGCGGCGTATGCCCTTGCGGTCGCCCACGGCGCGGGCCACCGCCTGGCCGAAGGTGATGCCCACGTCCTCCACCGTGTGGTGGCCGTCGATGTGCAGGTCGCCCTTGGCATGGATGTCCAGGTCGATCAGGCCGTGGCGGGCGATCTGGTCCAGCATGTGGTCGAAGAAGCCGATGCCGGTGGCCAGGCGCGCCTGTCCGGTGCCGTCGAGGTCGAGCTTGACGGTGATCTGGGTTTCGGCGGTGTCGCGGCTGACTTCGGCGCTGCGGGAGGGACTCATGCCTGGCTTTCCTTGAGGGCCGCCTCGAAGGCGGCCAGCATCTGCGTATTTTCCTCGGGCGTCCCGATGGTAATGCGAAGGCATCCAGCCAGCAGCGGGTGCAGGCCGGCGACGTTCTTGACCAGCACCTTGCGGGCCTTCATGCCGGCGAAGACGGCCGCCGGGTCGGCGACCCGGGCCAGGAGCATGTTGGCTTCGCTGGGGAAGACCTTCACGCCCGGCACCGCCGCGAGCGCCGCGAAGACGCGGGCGCGTTCGGCCCGGATGGTGGCCGCCTGGCGCTCGTATTCGTCCACGTGTTCCAGGGCGAACAGGGCGGCCTCGCAGTTCAGCACGCTCACGTTGAAGGGCGGCCGCAGCTTGTCCAGCTCGCGCACCAGGGCCGTGCGGCCCATCAGGTAGCCGATGCGCACGCCCGCCAGGCCGAACTTGCTCATGGTGCGCATCACCAGCACGTGCGGATGGCGGCGCAGGCGGTCCAGCGAATCGCGGGCGGCGAAGGGCTGGTAGGCCTCGTCCATCACGACCAGGCCGGGGGCGGCCTCGATGATGGCCTCGATCGCGGCGTCGTCCCAGAGGCTGCCGGTGGGGTTGTTCGGGTAGGCCAGCCAGACGATGGCGGGCCGGTGCTCGCGGATGGCCGCCAGCATGGCCGGGCCGTCGAGCTCGAAATCGGCCGTGAGCGGCACCCCCACGAAAGGCAGGCCCTGCAGCTTCGCGCTCATGGCGTACATCACGAAGCCCGGCAGCGGGGCGAGGATGGTGTTGCCCGGGACGTCGGCGGCCAGGGTGAGCAGGCTGATGAGCTCGTCCGAGCCGTTGCCCAGCATGAGGTCGCAGCCCTCGGGCATGCGGGCATGGCGGGCCAGTGCCGCGCGCAGCTCGTCGATGCGCTCGGCCGGGTAGCGGTTCAGGGCCACCTCGGCGAGCCGCTCGCCGAGCGCGCGGCGCAGGGCCGGCGGCAGCGGGAACGGGTTCTCCATGGTGTCGACCTTGACCATGCCGGCGCTGGGCTGCACCGCATAGCCGTGCATGTCCTGCACGTCGGCGCGCAGCACGCGCTTCATGCGGTCGGCGAGGGAGGGGATGGCGGTGTCAGGCATCGGGTTCGGGCCGGTCCAGGATGTCTGGGCCGGTGAGGAAGGGGTTGATCACCTGCACGCTGTCGATCTGCTGGCCGTGCTGCAGGTTTTCGGTGAGGACATAACGGCAACCCATGTGCTGGGCACAGGCGACGACCAGCGCGTCCCCGTAGTGGATGCCGTAGCGGCTCTCGATGGCCCAGGCGGTCTCCACGGTCTGCGCGTCGACCTGCCAGGGCCGCCAGGCCTGGTAGCGGCGCACCAGGGCTCTCGCGTCCCCTGCGGAGATGGCCGCCGTGAATTTGCGCCGGGCATTGGCGTAGAACTCGTTGAGCACCTGGACGCTGATGCGGCCGCTGCGGCGCATCCAGCAGGCCTTCACCCAGGCCTGTGCCGCGTCACGCTTGGCAGGGTCCCGATCGTCCACCGTGTAGAGCAGGACATTCGTGTCCACCAGGACGGTGGCGCTCACCGCGGATCGCCCCGGTCGTCGGTTTGCTCGCGGCCTGGGTACCGGCCGTCCGAGCACCCGAGGCTCTTGAACTCCAGCACCTCGCGCATGGCCCGCTCGTAGAGGTCGTCGTACCGCATCTTCTCGGCCAGCATCTCGCCCACCAGGCGAGAGACGCTGGTGTTGCGGCGCGCAGCCTCCAGCCGCGCCCACTCGGCGACGCTGTCTTCCATGGTGACGGTGACGTTCTTCATGACGCAGGCTCCTGCGGTATCCAGGCGCCAAGGATAACACGAAGTTCGTGCAACACGAACTTCGTGTTGATTTTCAGCTCAAGCGCCGCCCTTGAGACGCATCTCGGCGGCCCGGGCGTGCGCCTGCAGGCCTTCGCCATGCGCCAGGACCGAAGCGATGCGCCCCAGCGTCTGGGCGCCCGACTCGCTCACCTCGATCAGGCTGCTGCGCTTCTGGAAGTCGTAGACACCCAGGGGGCTGGAGAAGCGCGCCGTGCTGCTGGTCGGCAGCACGTGGTTGGGGCCGGCGCAGTAGTCGCCCAGCGACTCGCTGGTGTAGCTGCCCAGGAAGATGGCGCCCGCGTGGCGCAGCAGCGGCTCCCAGCGACCGGGCTCGCTGCTGGCGATCTCCAGGTGCTCGGGCGCGATGCGGTTGCTGATGGCGCAGGCCTCTTCCATGTTGCGGGTCTGGATCAGCGCGCCCCGCCCGTTCAGGGAGGCGGCGATGATGGCCGCGCGCGGCATCTGCGGCAGCAGGCGGTCGATCTCGGCCTGCACCCGGTCCAGGTAGCTGGCATCGGGGCACAGCAGCACGCTCTGCGCGAGTTCGTCGTGCTCGGCCTGGGAGAACAGGTCCATGGCCACCCAGTCGGCCGGCGTGCTGCCGTCGGCCAGCACCAGGATCTCGCTGGGGCCGGCGATCATGTCGATGCCGACCTGGCCGAACACCCGGCGCTTGGCGCTGGCGACGTAGGCGTTGCCCGGGCCGGTGATCTTGTCCACGCGCGGCACCGTGGCCGTGCCGTAGGCCAGCGCCGCCACGGCCTGGGCACCGCCCAGGGTGAAGGCGCGGCTGACGCCCGCCACGTGCGCCGCGGCCAGCACCAGCGGGTTCTTCTCGCCGCGCGGCGTGGGCACCACCATGATGATCTCGCCCACCCCCGCCACGTGGGCCGGGATCGCGTTCATCAGCACCGAGGAGGGATAGGCCGCCTTGCCGCCCGGCACGTAGATGCCCACGCGGTCCAGGGGCGTGACCTTCTGCCCCAGCAGCGTGCCGTCGGCGTCGCGGTAGCTCCAGCTTTCGCCGCTGGCGCGGCGCTGCGCCTCGTGGTAGCTGCGCACGCGGGCCGCCGCCGCCTGCAGCGCCTCGCGCTGGTCCGCCGGCAGGGCCTCGAAGGCCGCCTTCAGCTCGGCGGGGGTGAGCTCCAGCGCGCCCACGCTGGCCGCGTCCAGGCCGTCGAAGCGGCGCGTGTACTCCAGCACCGCCGCATCGCCCCGCTTCTGCACGTCGGCCAGGATGGCCGCGACCCGCTGCTCGACTTCGGCATCGGTGTCGGCGGACCAGTGCAGGCGCTCGCGGAAGCGCGGCTCGAAATCGGCCTGGTCGGTGGTGAGGCGTAGCGGGCGGGCGGAGAGGGTCATGCGGGGATCACGCGGAGGTGCGTTTCGCGACGGCAGCGGCGAAGGCGTCGATGATGGGCCGGATGCGGTCCTGCTTGAGCTTGAGCGAGGCCTGGTTGACCACCAGGCGCGAGCTGATGTCCATGATGCGCTCGACCTCGACCAGGTTGTTGGCCTTGAGCGTGTTGCCGGTCGAGACCAGGTCGACGATGGCGTCGGCGAGGCCCGTGAGCGGCGCCAGTTCCATGCTGCCGTAGAGCTTGATGAGGTCCACGTGCACGCCCTTGGCGGCGAAGAAGTCGCGCGCGATGTTGACGTACTTGCTGGCCACGCGCAGGCGCGAGCCCTGGCGCACCGCGTTCGCGTAGTCGAAGTCGGCGCGCACCGCGACGCTGACGCGGCACTTGGCGATGTGCAGGTCCAGCGGCTGGTACAGGCCGGTGGCGCCGCCCCACTCCGCGCGGTGTTCGATCAGCGTGTCCAGCCCGGTGACGCCCAGGTCGGCACCGCCGTACTGCACGTAAGTGGGCACGTCGCTGGCGCGCACCAGCACCACGCGCACGCCCGGCTGGCTGGTCGGCAGGATGAGCTTGCGCGACTTCTCCGGGTCTTCCAGCACCTCGATCCCGGCGGCTGCGAGCAGCGGCAGGGTCTCGTCGAAGATGCGCCCCTTGGAGAGCGCGAGCGTGATCAGGTTGGTGCTCACTTGATGCGTTCGATGTCGGCGCCCAGGCCGCGCAGCTTGGCTTCCATGCGGTCGTAGCCGCGGTCCAGGTGGTAGATGCGGTCCACCACGGTCTCGCCCTCGGCCACCAGGCCGGCGATCACCAGGCTGGCGGAGGCGCGCAGGTCGGTGGCCATCACGGTGGCGCCCGACAGGCGCTCCACGCCCTCCACCAGCGCCACCTTGCCCTCGACCTGGATTTTCGCACCCAGGCGCAGCAGCTCGTTGACGTGCATGAAGCGGTTCTCGAAGATGGTTTCGGTCACCTGCGCGGCGCCCCGGGAGATCGCGTTGAGCGCCATGAACTGCGCCTGCATGTCGGTCGGGAAGCCGGGGTACTCGGTGGTGCGGAAGCCCTGCGCCGTGAGCCGGCCCTGGGCGCGAATGCGGATGCCCCCGGGCACGGCCTCGACCTGGGCACCGGCATCGCGCAGCTTGTCGATCACGGCCTCCAGGTGGTCGGCGCGGCCGTGCCGCAGCAGCGCCTCGCCGCCGGTGGCCGCCACGGCGCACAGGAAGGTGCCGGCCTCGATGCGGTCGGCCACCACCTGATGCGTGGCCCCGTGCAGGCGCTCCACGCCCTGGATGGTGATGCGGCTGGTGCCGTGGCCCTGGATGCGTGCGCCCATGGCAATCAGCATCTCGGCCAGGTCGGTGATCTCCGGCTCCTGGGCGGCGTTTTCCAGCACGGTCTCGCCCTCGGCGAGGCAGGCGGCCATGAGGAAGTTCTCGGTGCCCGTGACCGTGATCATGTCGGTGCGCAGGGCCGCGCCCCTGAGCCGGCTGCGGCCCTGCGGCAGGCGGGCGATGATGTAGCCGTGCTCCACCACGATCTCGGCGCCCATGGCCTGCAGGCCCTTGATGTGCTGGTCGACCGGGCGCGAGCCGATCGCGCAGCCGCCGGGCAGCGACACGGTGGCCTCGCCGAATCGCGCCAGCAGCGGGCCCAGCGCCAGCACCGACGCCCGCATGGTCTTCACCAGCTCGTAGGGCGCTTCCGGCGAGGAGAGTTTCGCGGCGTCGATGCGCACGCGGTTCTCGTCGCGTTCCACGCTGACGCCCATGTTGCGCACCAGGGTGACCATGGTGGCCACGTCCTGCAGGTGCGGCACGTTCTCCAGCACCACCGGTTCGTCGGTCAGCAGGGCCGCGCACAGCTCGGGCAGGGCGGCGTTCTTCGCGCCTGAGATGCGGACCTCGCCTTGCAGGGCGCGGCCGCCGCGGATCAGCAGCTTGTCCATGGCGTCAGGCGCGGGCCGCGGCCCACTCGGCGGGGGTGAGCGCCTTGATGGACAGCGCGTGGATCTCGTCGGTGCGCATGCGCTCGCCCAGCGTGGCGTAGACGCGCTGGTGGCGCTGGATCAGGCGCTTGCCCTCGAAGTCGGCGGAGACCACCACGGCCTCCCAGTGGCGGCCGTCGCCGTCCACCTCGAGGTGGTCGCAGGCGAGGCCCGCGGCGATGAGCGAGCGCAGTTCTTGGGCAGTCATTGGCGGATCTTGTAGCCGATGCGCAGCAGGTGGACCGCGATCGCGGCCACGACGAGCAGGGACACACCGACGATGGACAGGCTCAGCAGCGGCGAGACGTCGCTGACGCCGAAGAAGCCGTAGCGGAAGCCGTCGATCATGTAGAAAAAGGGGTTGAAATGGCTCACCTGCTGCCAGAAGCCGGGCAGGGAGTGGATGGAGTAGAACACGCCCGAGAGCAGCGTCATGGGCACGATGACGAAGTTCTGGAAGGCGGCCATCTGGTCGAACTTGTCGGCCCACAGGCCGGCGATCAGGCCCAGCGTGCCCAGCAGCGCCGCGCCCATGAAGGCGAAGCCCAGCAGCCACAGCGGCTGCGCCACGGGGTGCCAGCCGAACAGCAGCGTGGCCAGCCAGACGCCGATGCCGCACAGGAAGGCGCGCGCCATCGAGGAGCCCACGTAGGCGATGAACCAGCTCCAGTGCGACAGCGGCGTGAGCAGCACGAAGACCAGGTTGCCCATGATCTTGCTCTGCACCAGCGAGGAGGAGCTGTTGGCGAAGGCGTTCTGCAGCATGGTCATCATGACCAGGCCGGGCACCAAAAAGCTGGAGTAGCTCACGCCCTCGTACACCGTCACCTGGCTTTGCAGCAGGTGGCCGAAGATGAGCATGTACAGCACCGAGGTCAGCACCGGCGCGCCCACGGTCTGGAAGATGACCTTCCAGAAGCGCAGCACTTCCTTGTAGAGCAGGGCCTGCCAGCCGGTCATGACAGCGCCCCCGCCTTCTCAATGCCGCGGGCGGCGGCGGGCGGGTTCCCCGCGCCTTCGCGGCCCCGCGCCATGACGTCGAAGAACACGTCCTCGAGGTCGGCCTTGCGGATCTCAACATCCTCCACGCGCAGGCCGGCCTGGCGGATCACCGCCAGGTGCTGCTCGATCTCGTGCGCGTCGTGCGCGGGCAGCTGCACGATGCGGCCGGTGACGCGGGCCTTGCCTTCGAACGCGGCCGGCAGCGCGCCGTCGACCTTGAAGCGAAGCACGTTGCTGGAGGCGGCCTTGAGCAGGTCGCTGGTGCGCTCCAGGGCGACGACGCGCCCGAGCTGCAGCATGGCGATGCGGCTGCACAGCGCCTCGGCCTCTTCGAGGTAGTGGGTGGTCAGCAGCACGCTGTGGCCCTGCTTGTTCAGGCGGGCGATGAACTGCCACAGGGTCTGGCGCAGCTCCACGTCCACGCCCGCCGTGGGTTCGTCCAGGACGATCACGGGCGGCTTGTGCACCAGCGCCTGGGCCACGAGCACGCGGCGCTTCATGCCGCCGGAGAGCTGGCGCATGTTGGCATGGGCCTTGTCCGCCAGGCCCAGGCTCTCCAGCAGCTCGGCGATCCAGGCCTCGTTGTTCTTGACGCCGAAGTAGCCGGACTGGATCCGCAGGGCCTCACGCACGGTGAAGAAGGGGTCGAACACCAGCTCCTGGGGCACGATGCCGAGCTGGCGGCGGGCCTGGGCGTAGTCGCCCTGGACGTCGAAGCCGTTCACGGTCACCCGGCCGGAGGTCGGCCGGGCGAGGCCGGCCAGGATGCTGATCAGCGTGGTCTTGCCGGCGCCGTTGGGACCGAGCAGGCCGAAGAACTCGCCTTCCTCGATGTCGAAGCTGACGGCGTCCAGCGCCTTCAGCCCGGCGCCGCCACGCGCCGCTGGGTATTGCTTGGTGACGGATTGGAAGGAGATGGCTGGCATGGGGAACCCATGATTTTACCCAGCCCTTCCCGGGCCGGCCGCGAACGCGGCAATGGCCTCAGCCGGCGACGGGCAGCAGCTCGGAAACGCCGTAGACGCCGGCGAGCTCGCCCAGGCGCGCCGGCATGCCGCGCACGGCGAAGCGCTTGCCACTGGCCAGGGCCTCGCGGCGGCATTCGAGCAGCACCGCGAGTGCCGAAGAATCGAAGTGCTGCAGCGCCGCGGCATCCGCCACGACGGTGTCACCCGCCTCCGAGCGCAGGCCCTGGGCCAGCATGCGCAGGCAGGCCGAGGCATCGGCATGGGTCAGCACCGCGGGCAGGACCAGCATCCCTCAGCCCTTCTTGCCCGTGGGCATGCCGGCCGGCGGGGTCGGGGTCGCGTTGGCCTTGTTGCGCTCGGCCAGCGCGGTGATCAGGCCGTCGATGCCCTTGCTGTTGATCTCCTGCGCGAACTGGCTGCGGTAGGTCTCGACCAGCCACACGCCCAGCACGTTCAGGTTGTAGATCTTCCAGCCCGGGCCCTCGCCGGGCGTCTTCTCCAGCCGGTAGTCGAGCTGGATCGGATCGCCACGGCCGCGGATCTCGGTGCGCACGACCACGTCGTCATCGGTCGGGGCGCCGCGCATGGGCTTGACGCTGATGACCTGGTCGTTCACCTGCGCCAGGGCGCCGGAATAGGTGCGCACCAGCAGCAGCTTGAACTCGTCCTGCAGGCGCTTCTGCTGCTCGGGCGTGGCCTGGCGCCAAGCCGGGCCCACGGCCGCGGCGGTCATGCGGCGGAAGTCCACCACCGGCATGATCTTGCGGTCCACGAAGTTGACGATGCGGCCCGTGTCGCCCGCCTGGATCGCCTTGTCGGCCTTGATGTCGGCCAGCGTCTCGTCGGAAATGCGCTTGATGAGCGCGTCGGGCGCCTCGTCGGCCGCCAGCGCGATCGCCGGCATGCCCAGTGCGGCCAGCAGCGCGGTGCCAGCGACCCAGATCCCAAAAGCTCGTCTTTTCATTGCGTTTCCCTTGTTGTGCGGCCGTTCAGCCCGCCGTCCGGGTTGGAAGACCCGGCATCGCCCGGGTTCCCGGTGGCGCATGCTTGAAACAGCTCTTCACCTTAACGCGACACAGCCCCATCCGGTTGGCTGGCCGCCGGCGCGGGGGGTGCGGACGGGCCATCGTCCAGCTTGGGGATGCGGCCGCCGTCGTCGTCCTCGCGTGGCTCGGCCCCGTCGCCGTCGCGCGGCTTGTCGTCGAAGATCTCGGCGCGCCGCTTCTGCAGGTAGGCGTCGCGGGTGAAGCTGTACTTGTCCAGCGCGGCACCCTCGATCACGTCGCCCAGCCGCAGCAGGTTGGCGCGGGTGTCGATGATGCGCAGCGCGAACAGCCCGTTGGCCTCGGCCTGCGTGGGCACGGTGCGGGTCAGGTCGCCGTAGCGCTCCACCGGAAGGGCCACCGTGTCGCGCAGGGTCGAGGGCCCCAGCAGCGGGAGCACCAGGTACGGGCCGGGCGGCACGCCCCAGCGCCCCAGGGTCTGGCCGAAGTCTTCCTTGTGGCGCTCGATGTTCGCGTCGCTGGCGACGTCGAACAGGCCGAGCACGCCGGCCGTGCTGTTCAGCTGGAAGCGCGCCAGGTTCTCGACCGCATCCTGCAGCCGGAACTGCAGCAGGCTGTTCACCGCCGACCAGGCGTCGCCCAGGTTGGAGAACACGTTGGAGACGCCGGTGCGCACCAGGGGCGGCACGAACTCGCGGTAGGCCGTGGCCACGGGCTTGAGCACCACCCCGTCGACCTTCTCGTTGAGGGTGCTCACGTTGCGGTTGAAGGGCTCGAAGGGATCGCGCGGGTCCTTGCCCATGGTCGCGCAGCCGGCCAGCGGCAGCAGCAATGCCACCAGCAGCGCGCGTGCGGTGACGCGGTGCGCGCTCATTTCTTGCCCGCGGCCGCCGGTGCGGCGTTGCCGCCGTCGGCGGCCTTGCTGTAGAGGAACTGGCCGATCAGGTTTTCCAGCACCACGGCGGACTGGGTGGCCTTGATCGAGTCGCCGGCGGCGAGGTTGCGCTCGTCGCTGCCCGGCTCGATGCCCACGTACTGCTCGCCCAGCAGGCCGCTGGTGAGGATCTTCAGCGAGCTGTCCTTGGGGAATTTGTAGCGATCCTCGAGCGACAGCGTGACCTGGGCCTGGAAGCCCTTGTCGTCGAAGCTGATGGACTCGACGCGGCCGACCACCACGCCGGCGCTCTTGACGGCCGCGCGCGGCTTCAGGCCGCCCACGTTGTCGAACTTCGCCGTCACCTTGTACTGGGACTCGAAGTTGAGGTTCAGCAGGTTCGCCGACTTGAGCGCCAGGAACAGGATGGCGGCCAGCCCCAGCATCACGAAGAGCCCCACCCACACGTCATTTTTCGATCGTTCCATTCACTGGCTCCTAGATACTGAACATCATCACGGTGAGCACGAAATCGAGCGCCAGCACCGACAGCGAGGAAATCACCACCGTGCGCGTGGTCGCGCTGGACACGCCCTCGGGCGTCGGCTCGCACTCATAGCCCTGCAGCAGGGCGAGGAAGGTGGTGGCGACGCCGAACACCAGGCTCTTGATCACGCCGTTGCCCACGTCCTTGAACACGTCCACGCCGCCTTGCATCTGGCTCCAGAAGGAGCCGGAATCGATGCCGATCAGCAGCACGCCCACCACGTAGCCGCCCAAGATGCCAACGGCGCTGAACACTGCCGCCAGCAGGGGCATGGCGATCACGCCGGCCCAGAAGCGCGGCGCCAGCAGGCGCAGCACCGGGTCCACCGCCATCATCTCCATCGCCGACATCTGCTCGCCGGTCTTCATGAGGCCGATCTCGGCGGTGATGGACGCACCGGCCCGGCCCGCATAAAGCAGCGCGGTGATCACGGGCCCGAGCTCGCGCACCAGGCTGAGCGCCACCAGCAGGCCCAGCGCCTCGGAGGAGCCATAGCGCTGCAGCGTGTAGTAGCCCTGCAGGCCGAGCACGAAGCCGACGAACAGGCCGGACACGGCGATGATGGCCAGCGAGTAGTTGCCCAGGAAGTGGATCTGGTCGCGCACCAGGCCGAAGCGGCGCATGGTGGGCCCGAAGAGCGTCACCAGCCGCATGAGCAGGCGCGAGGCATGGCCCCAGCCCGCCAGGCTGCGGCGCACGCGGAAGCCGAGTTCGGCCGGATGCAGCGGGCTCATGCCAGTCCTTGCCCGAAGTCCTCGGCCACGCTGGGGCCGGGGTAGTGGAAACGCACCGGGCCGTCGGCCTCGGCATTCACGAACTGCTTGACCAGCGGATTGTCCGACCGGCGCACCTCGTCCGGCGTGCCCTGGGCGGCGATCTTGCCGTTGGCCAGCACGATGATCTGGTCGGCCATGTGGAAGGTCTCCGGGATCTCGTGCGAGACCACCAGGCTGGTGATGCCCAGGGCATCGTTGAGCTGGCGGATCAGCCGGGCGGCCGTGCCCAGGGAGATCGGGTCCAGGCCGGAGAAGGGCTCGTCGTACATCACCAGGTCCGGGTCCAGGGCGATCGCACGGGCCAGGGCCACGCGCCGGTTCATGCCGCCGGAAATCTCCGAGGGCATGAGGTCGCGGGCGCCGCGCAGGCCCACGGCCTGCAGCTTCATCAGCACGATGTCGCGGATCAGGTGCTCGGCCAGGTCGGTGTGCTCGCGCAGCGGGAAGGCGACGTTGTCGAACACACTCATGTCGGCGAACAGCGCGCCGAACTGGAACAGCATGCCCATGCGGCGCCGGATGCGGTACAGGTCGTCCTGGCCCATGGGGCCGATGTCCTCGCCGTCGAAGAGGATCTGGCCGCCCGTGGCGCGCACCTGCCCGCCGAGCAGGCGCAGCGTGGTCGTCTTGCCCCCGCCGGACGCGCCCATGAGCGCCGTCACCTTTCCGCGCGGGATGGTGAAGCTCACGTCATCGAGGACGAGGCGGTCACCGTAGCCAAAGCTGAGGTGGCGGCACTCGACGAGCGCCGCGGACGGGGGTGGGGTCATCCGGTCGGGACTGCCAGCAGGGCTGGCGTGCAGGGGAAACCCTGAATCATAAAGGCCGAGGCGGTGTCGTGCATGACACCGCCCCGGCCCGGGCCTGCGCCGCGTTCAGCGGGGCAGGTCGGAGAAGCCCATCAGGAACTCATCCACGGCCCGGGCGGCCTGTCGGCCTTCCCGGATCGCCCACACCACCAGCGACTGGCCGCGCCGCATGTCGCCCGCGGCGAACACCTTGGGCACGTTGGTGACATAGCCACCCGTGAAGTCAGTGCTCGCTTTGGCGTTGCCGCGGTTGTCCTTGTCGACGCCGAAGGCATCCAGCACGGTGCCCACCGGGCTGGTGAAGCCCATGGCCAGCAGCACCATGTCGGCCTTGAGCACCTGCTCGGAGCCCGGCACCTCGGCCATCTTGCCGTCCTTCCATTCGACGCGCACGGTCTTCAGGCCGGTCAGCTTGCCCTTCTCGCCCAGGAACTCCTTGGTGGCGATGGCGAACTCGCGCTCGCAGCCTTCCTCGTGGCTGGAGGAGGTGCGCAGCTTGTACGGCCAGTAGGGCCAGGTCAGCGGCTTGTCCTCTTCCTCGGGCGGCTGGGGCATCAGCTCGAACTGCACCACCGAGGCAGCGCCATGGCGGTTGCTGGTGCCCACGCAGTCGGAGCCGGTGTCGCCACCGCCGATCACGATGACGTGCTTGCCGGCCGCGGACAGCTGGCCCTTGAGCTTGTCGCCGGCGTTGACCTTGTTCTGCTGCGGCAGGAACTCCATGGCGAAGTGCACGCCCGCCAGGTCACGGCCCGACACCGGCAGGTCGCGCGACTGCTCGGCGCCGCCGGCCAGCAGCACGGCGTCGAACTCTTTCTGCAGCTGCTCGGGGCTGACGGTTTCCTTGGCCCAGTTGGTGACCTTGCTGCCTTCGGGCAGCTGGGCGACCATGACGCCGGTGCGGAAGGTGACGCCCTCGGCCTTCATCTGCTCCACGCGGCGGTCGATGTGCGACTTCTCCATCTTGAAGTCGGGGATGCCGTAGCGCAGCAGGCCGCCCACGCGGTCGTTCTTCTCGAACACCGTGACGTCGTGGCCGACGCGGGCCAGCTGCTGGGCCGCGGCGAGGCCGGCCGGGCCGGAGCCCACCACCGCGACCTTCTTGCCGGTCTTGATGCGGGCCGGACGGGGCTTGACCCAGCCGTGTTCCCAGGCGCGGTCGATGATCGCGTGCTCGATGGACTTGATGCCCACCGCGTCGTCGTTCACGTTCAGCGTGCAGGCCGCCTCGCAGGGCGCGGGGCAGATGCGGCCGGTGAACTCGGGGAAGTTGTTGGTGGAGTCCAGCACCGCCCAGGCATTCTGCCAATCCTGGCGGTACACCAGGTCGTTGAAGTCCGGAATGATGTTGTTGACCGGGCAGCCCGAGTTGCAGAAGGGCGTGCCGCAGTCCATGCAGCGCGCACCCTGCACCTTCGCCTGCTCGTCGGTCAGGCCGATGACGAATTCCTTGTAGTGCTTCAGGCGCTCGGGAACGGGCTTGTAGCCCTCCTCGACGCGCTCGAATTCCATGAAGCCGGTGATCTTGCCCATTTTGTTTCGTCCTTACTTGGCCGCCACGGGCGCGTCATGCTTCATGGCGACGTGCGCGTTGGTGCCCGCGCTCGCTTCTTCCACCTCACGCTCGTACATCTCGGCGAGCGCACGCTTGTATTCGTTCGGGAACACCTTCACGAACCGGCCCCGGGCCTGCTCCCAGTTGTCCAGCAGTTCGCGGGCGCGCTTGCTGCCGGTCCAGCGGTTGTGGTCTTCCAGCAGCTTCTTGAGCAGCACCTCGTCGTGCTGGTCCTTGTGCAGGCGGGTGCGGCCGGCCGACGCCTTCTGCTCGGCGGCGGCGTGCACCTTCTCCAGCGACACCATGGCCGTGTTGCAGCGCTTGGCGAACTGGCCGTCCTCGTCGTACACATAGGCCACGCCGCCGGACATGCCGGCCGCGAAGTTGCGGCCGGTCTTGCCCAGCACCACCACCGTGCCGCCGGTCATGTACTCGCAGCCGTGGTCGCCCGTGCCTTCCACCACCGTGGTCGCGCCCGACAGGCGCACCGCGAAGCGCTCGCCGGCCACGCCGGAGAAGAAGGCCTCGCCGGTGGTCGCACCGTACAGCGCCGTGTTGCCGATGATGATGTTCTTGGTCGCCTCGCCGCGGAAGTCGATGCTGGGACGCACCACGATGCGGCCGCCCGACAGGCCCTTGCCGGTGTAGTCGTTGGCATCGCCGATCAGGTACAGCGTGATGCCGCGCGTGAGGAAGGCGCCGAAGGACTGGCCGCCCGTGCCTTCCAGCTGGATGCGGATGGTGTCGTCCGGCAAGCCCTCGGGGTGCGCCTTGGTCACGGCGCCCGACAGCATCGCGCCCACGGAGCGGTTGACGTTGCGCGCCACCTCCATGAACTGCACCTTCTCGCCGCGCTCGATGGCCGGGCGCGACTTGGCGATGAGCACGTTGTCCAGGCTCTTCTCGAGCCGGTGGTCCTGCGTCTCGGTGTGCAGGCGCGGCACCTCGGCCGGCACCTGGGGCTGGGCGAACAGGCGGCCGAAGTCCAGGCCGCGCGCCTTCCAGTGCGCGATGCCCTTCTTCATGTCCAGCAGGTCGGCACGGCCGATCAGATCGTCGAACTTGCGGATGCCCAGCTGCGCCATGATCTGGCGCACTTCCTCGGCGACGAAGAAGAAGTAGTTCACGACATGCTCGGGCTTGCCGGAGAACTTCTTGCGCAGCACCGGGTCCTGCGTGGCCACGCCCACCGGGCAGGTGTTCAGGTGGCACTTGCGCATCATGATGCAGCCCTCGACCACCAGCGGCGCGGTGGCGAAGCCGAACTCGTCGGCGCCCAGCAGCGCACCGATGACCACGTCGCGGCCGGTCTTCATCTGGCCGTCGGCCTGCACGCGGATGCGGCTGCGCAGGCGGTTCAGCACCAGGGTCTGCTGGGTCTCGGCCAGGCCGATCTCCCAGGGCGAGCCGGCGTGCTTGATGGACGACCAGGGCGAGGCGCCCGTGCCGCCGTCATGGCCGGCGATCACCACGTGGTCGGCCTTGCACTTGGCGACGCCCGCGGCGATGGTGCCCACGCCCACTTCCGACACCAGCTTCACGCTGATGGAGGAATGCGGCGAGACGTTCTTCAGGTCGTGGATCAGCTGCGCCAGGTCCTCGATCGAGTAGATGTCGTGGTGCGGCGGCGGCGAGATCAGGCCCACGCCCGGCACCGAGTGGCGCAGGAAGCCGATGTACTTGGAGACCTTGCCGCCGGGCAGTTGGCCGCCCTCGCCCGGCTTGGCGCCCTGGGCCATCTTGATCTGCACCTGGTCGGCGGAGACCAGGTATTCGGCGGTGACGCCGAAGCGGCCGGAGGCCACCTGCTTGATGCGCGAGCGCAGCGAATCGCCCTGCTGGAGCTGGTAGTCCACCTCGACCTGTTCCTGGCCGATGATGTCGCCCAGGGTCTGGCCCTGGTTGATCGGGATGCCCTTGAGCTCCTGGCGGTAGCGCGCCGGGTCCTCACCGCCTTCGCCGGTGTTGCTCTTGCCGCCGATGCGGTTCATGGCGACGGCCAGCGTGGCATGCGCCTCGGTGGAGATGGAGCCCAGCGACATGGCGCCGGTGGCGAAGCGCTTGACGATCTCCTTGGCCGGCTCGACCTCGTCGATCGGGATCGCCTTGCTCGGCTCCAGCTTGAACTCGAACAGGCCGCGCAGCGTCATGTGGCGGCGGCTCTGGTCGTTGATCAGCTGGGCGTACTCCTTGTAGGTGTTCCAGTTGTTGGCGCGGGACGCGTGCTGCAGCTTGGCGATCGCGTCGGGCGTCCACATGTGCTCTTCGCCACGGGCGCGCCAGGCGTACTCGCCGCCGGCGTCCAGCATGTTCTCCAGCACCGGGTCGTCGCCGAAGGCGGCCTTGTGCATGCGGATCGCTTCCTCCGCGATCTCGAACACGCCGATGCCCTCGACGCGGCTGGCGGTGCCGGTGAAGTACTTCTCGACGGTGTCGCTGTTCAGGCCGATGGCCTCGAACAGCTGCGCGCCGCAGTACGACATGTAGGTGGACACGCCCATCTTGGACATGATCTTGGACAGGCCCTTGCCCACCGCCTTCACGTAGTTGTAGATGGCCTTGTCGGGCGACAGGTCGCCGGGCAGGTCCTTGTGGATGGAGACCAGGGTCTCCATCGCCAGGTAGGGGTGCACGGCCTCGGCGCCGTAGCCAGCCAGCACGCCGAAGTGGTGCACTTCGCGGGCGGAGCCGGTCTCCACCACCAGGCCGGCGGTGGTGCGCAGGCCCTCGCGCACCAGGTGCTGGTGGATGGAGGACAGCGCCAGCAGCGCCGGGATCGCCACCTGCGTGGACGAGACCGCGCGGTCGCTGATGATGAGGATGTTCTTGCCGCCCTTGATCGCGTCCACCGCCTCCGCGTTCAGCGAGGCCAGCTTGGCTTCCACGCCCTCGTGGCCCCAGGCCAGCGGGTAGGTGATGTCCAGCGTGTAGCTGCGGAACTTGCCGTGGGTGATGGTCTCGATGTCGCGCAGCTTGGCCATGTCGGCGAAGTCCAGCACGGGCTGGCTCACCTCCAGGCGCAGCGGCGGGTTGACCTGGTTGATGTCCAGCAGGTTCGGCTTGGGGCCGATGAAGGACACCAGCGACATCACGATCGCCTCGCGGATCGGGTCGATCGGCGGGTTGGTCACCTGGGCGAACAGCTGCTTGAAGTAGTTGTACAGCGGCTTGTTCTTGGACGAGAGCACGGCCAGCGGGCTGTCGTTGCCCATGGAGCCGATGGCCTCTTCGCCGGCCTGGGCCATGGGAGACATCAGGAACTTGATGTCTTCCTGGCTGTAGCCGAAGGCCTGCTGGCGGTCCAGCAGGTCCAGGTCGCTGTGCGGGATGGTGCCGGTGGTGTCCGTCAGGTCATCCAGCTTGATGCGCAGGTTCTCGATCCACTGCTTGTAGGGCTTGCTGGCGGCGAGGCTGGCCTTGAGCTCCTCGTCGTCGATCATGCGGCCCTGCTCCAGGTCGATCAGGAACATCTTGCCGGGCTGCAGGCGCCACTTGCGCACGATCTTGTTCTCGGGCACCGGCAGCACGCCGGACTCGGAAGCCATGATCACCAGGTCGTCGTCGGTCACGCAGTAGCGCGAGGGGCGCAGGCCGTTGCGGTCCAGCGTGGCGCCGATCTGGCGGCCGTCGGTGAACACGATGGAGGCCGGGCCGTCCCAGGGCTCCAGCATGGCGGCGTGATACTCGTAGAAGGCCTTGCGGCGCTCGTCCATCGTGGTGTGCTGCTCCCAGGGCTCCGGGATCATCATCATCACGGCCTGGTAGATGGGGTAGCCCGCCATCGTCAGCAGCTCGAGGCAGTTGTCGAAGGTGGCGGTGTCGGACTGGCTGGCGAAGCTGATGGGGTAGAGCTTCTTCAGGTCGGCGCCCAGCACCGGCGAGGACATCACGCCTTCGCGCGCCTTCATCCAGTTGTAGTTGCCCTTGACCGTGTTGATCTCGCCGTTGTGGGCGACGTAGCGGTACGGGTGGGCCAGCGGCCACTCGGGGAAGGTGTTGGTGGAGAAGCGCTGGTGCACCAGGGCCAGGGCCGAGACGCAGCGCGCGTCCTTCAGGTCCAGGTAGTAGGTGCCCACCTGGTCGGCCAGCAGCAGGCCCTTGTAGACCACGGTGCGGCTGGACATCGAGGGAACGTAGTATTCCTTCGAGTGCTTGAGCTGCAGGTTCTGGATCGCGGCGCTGGCGGTCTTGCGGATCACGTACAGCTTGCGCTCCAGCGCGTCCTGCACCACCACGTCGGCGCCGCGGCCGATGAAGACCTGGCGCAGGATGGGCTCCTTGGCGCGCACGGCGGGCGACATGGGCATCGCGGTGTCCACCGGCACGTCGCGCCAGCCCAGGAGCACCTGGCCCTCGGCCTTCACCGCGCGTTCCAGCTCCTGCTCGCAGGCCAGGCGGGACGCGTGTTCCTTGGGCAGGAACACCATGCCCACGCCGTACTCGCCCTGGGGCGGCAGTTCCACGCCCTGCTTGGCCATCTCCTCGCGGTACAGCGCGTCCGGCAGCTGGATCAGAATGCCGGCGCCGTCGCCCATCAGCTTGTCCGCGCCCACGGCGCCCCGGTGGTCCAGGTTCTCCAGGATCTTCAGGCCCTGCTGGACGATGTTGTGGCTCTTCTCGCCCTTGATGTGCGCGACGAAGCCGACGCCGCAGGCGTCGTGCTCGTTGGCCGAGGAATACAGGCCGTTGCGTTGCAGATGGGAAATCTCGGCGGCCGTGGTCATGGGCTGCTCCTGCCTAGGGAAAACGTGGAGGACGGAGCTTAATGCAGTGCAACAAGCCTGCCAAGTAGAAAAATTGGGGTCTGACCCCAATTAATCCGCTTAGCCGAATTGCGTGCTTTTAATTGGGGACAGATTCTGGGCGTTTCGGCGGCCGGCCCGCCCTGCCCTTGCTCAGCCGCCGGCCGGTCCGCTTCTGCAGCTCTGCGACGTAGTCGGCGTCGCCCAGGGCCCAGCCGCGCAGGGTCGCCTCGGTCAGCGCCGCCTGCTGGGCCGGGCTCAGTCCGGCCCGCACCAGGTCGGCGTAGGCCGCTTCCCGGGCGAAGGGGGTGTTGCCGAGTGCCCAGTACAGGGCATGGGGGACGACCAGCCGGTCGGTGCGCAGGCCCAGGTGGTGCGCATGGCTGGACCAGGGGTAGGCGGCCGGGTCGGTCACCAGCCCGGCACGGACCGGGTTCAGCTCGATGTAGGCCATGCAGGCCAGCAGGTAGCGCTCGGGCTGGACGAGCGTGCAGCGGTAGCGGCCCTCCCACAGCGTGCCGCTGCGGCCGTGCCGCAGGTTGAACCCGCGAACGTAGGCCCGCCCCACCGCCTGCATCATCTGCGGGACGCCCTCGGCCGTCCCGGGCGTGGCCAACAGGTGGAAGTGGTGGTCCATCAACACGTAGGCGTGGATGGCGACGCCGTGCTTGCGCGATTGCTCCTGCAGCAAGGCCAGCAGGTGCTCGTGATCCTCGGCGTCCACGAACACGGCCTGCCCGTTGTTGCCCCGCTGGAGGATGTGGTGCGCCTGGCCGGGAAGGGTGAGTCGGGGCAGGCGGGCCATGGTCCACCGATGTTAATGGGGGTCAGAGCCCCATCCGCCGCTCATTGCAGGCCGGGGTAGCGCAGGACTTCCAGGCCCTGGAGGCCGAACTCGGCCAGGATGGCGCGCAGGCGCTGGGCGGCCGCGCGCTTGGGCTGGCCGGTGCGGGTCGCCAGGATGAGCTCGTTCTTCATGCTGTGCTCCCAGCCCACGAGCTCGGTCACGGTGACCTGGTAGCCCATGGCCTCCAGGTACAGGCAGCGCAGCACGTTGGTGAGCTGGCTGCCCAGCTCGCGGGTGTGCAGCGGGTGCCGCCACAACTCGGCCAGGGGCGTGCGCGACAGCGCCTGCGCCTTTTCCTTGCGCAGCCAGCCCGCCAGTTCGGCCTGGCAGCAGGGCACCAGCGCCATGTGGCGGGCCTTGCGGCGCAGGCCGAAGGCGATGGCGTCGTCGGTGGCCGTGTCGCAGGCATGCAGGGCCGTGACCAAGTCGATGGCCTCGGGCAGGGCCGATTCGCTCGCCGCGTCCTCGGCGCGGATGGCCAGGAAGCTCATGCGGCCGAAGCCCAGGCGCTGCGCCAGCGCGCGCGAGCGCTCCACCAGCTCGGTGCGCGTCTCGATACCGTACACATGGCCTTCGGCACGCTGCCGCAGCACCAGGTCGTACAGGATGAAGCCCAGGTAGGACTTGCCGGCGCCGAAGTCGGCCAGCGTCGGATGGCCGGGCGCGTCGGGCACCTGGGCCAGCAGCTTCTCGATGAACTGCACCAGGTGGTAGACCTGCTTGAGCTTGCGCCGCGAATCCTGGTTGATGCGGCCCTCGCGCGTGAGGATGTGCAGTTCCTTGAGCAACTCCACGGACTGGCCGGGTCGCAGCTCGGGCAGGTCCTGTTCCAGGGTCTTCATGCGCCCTCCCCGTCCACCGGCGCATCGCCGCGGCCCACGCGGAGCGCGGCCCAGCCTTCGTGTCCCAGGCGTTCCAGCGTCGCGATGTTGGCGCCGTAGATGGCCTGCGCATCCGGGTAGGCGTCCACGGCGCGCTGCACGCTGTCCTCGCGCAGCAGGTGCAGCGTGGGCCAGGGTGCGCGGTTGCTGAAGTTCGAGAGGGCGTCCGGCGCCGCGTCGCCGAATTCGAAATCGGGGTGGAAGCTTGCGATCTGAAGCACGCCGTCCAGCCGGCGCTTGCGCAGAAGCCGCTGCGCCATGGCCTCCAGGTGCTGGAACTCGAGGAAGTCCGCGAAGCCGCCCGTCAGCACCAACAGGGTGGTATCGCGCCGGGCGGGGTCCTCGGCCAGGAGCGCATCCATCTCGTGCCCCAGGGCTTCCAGCGCCTCGGCCGGCGCGGCCGCGTCGCAGGCCGCGTAGTGCACCTGCCCCTTCACATGCACCGCCTTGGCGAAGGGGCACAGGTTCAGGCCGATGACGGCGCGCTCCAGCCAGTGGCGCATGTCGCGCAGCGCCTGCGCCTGCCGGGCCTGCATGTCAGTGGAAGCTGTTGGGCTGGCCGACGAGCAGCCGGGCGAGTTCGTCCAGCAGCGCCTGGTCGACCTGCTCGCTGGCGTGGGAGGCGTGCAGGATGCCGAAGCCCTCGCCGTTCATCACCCGGAAATGCACGAGGCCGCGCTCGTGGTCGGGCGTCAGCATCACGTTGCCGCGCGTCTCCGTGTCGTACTGGAACTCGTAGGCCAGCAGCTTGTTGGTCTCGGGGCTGCGGATGTCCAGCCGCTCGTGGCGCACCGGGCCCATCGCCAGCCGGTCCTGCACGCGCTCCAGGTCGGGCGGGAAATTGACGCGCACGCTGCCGCGCACCGGCATGCCGCTGCGCGGCACGATGCGCCAGCCCATGGCGATGCGCTCGAAGCCCTCGCGCCCCTGCACGCTCTGGTGCCGGGCGTCGACGCGGAAATCGATTAGCTTCATGCGCGGCCAGGGGGTCTTGCCGTCCAGGCTCATGGCCGGCCCGTCGGGCTCGAGCACGTTCAGCTGGTGGGCGAGGTCCTGCAGGTAGGCCAGCGCACGCCGGCACGCCGCCTCGGTGTGCTGCGACTGCGACTGGGCGCGGGTCTGGACCTGCTGCTGCTGGTCCTGCAGTGCGCGCGCCTGCGACTTGAGCTGGTTGAGGAAACTCACGGGGGCGAAAAGGACGGGGCCGGGGCCGCCCATTCTAGGCCGCGGCCCGCGCCAGCCGCTGCGCCAGGGGCAAGGTGAGCACGAGTCCCGCGCCGGCGCAGGCCGCGGTCACCCCGCCGCTCCACTGCCAGCCCCCCACCGCACTGGCCAGGGCCGCCACCAGCGGCGGCCCGGCGAACTGGCCCACGCAGGAGCCCTGCTGCATCCAGCCCACGGTGGACGAGACCGTGTCTTCCCCCGGCGCCAGGCGCACGGCCAGCGAAAACAGGGTGCCCGGCACCAGCCCGCCCACCATGGAGAAGGCCAGGGCCGCCGCGTAGCGCAGCCCGGCCGCGGCCGGGCCCTGCAGCGGCAGGGGCGCAAAGGCGATGAAGCCGCCCAGGGCCATGACCCCGAAACCGATGCGCAGCAGCACCGCCGCCGGCACGCCGCGCTGCAGCAGCCGGCCCGCCGCGATGTTGCCCGCCATGTTGACCAGGGCGACGAGCGCCGTGGCGGCGCCCGCGAGACCCGCCGCCAGCCCGGCCTGCTGGTACACCGTCGGCAGGAAGCCCACCAGGGCCAGCCATTGGGAGGAATAGGCCGCGAACAGCGCCGCCACCAGCCAGGGCCCGGACGCGCGCAAGGTGCGGCGCAGGCGGGCGGCCCAGGGTGCCGGGCCCTGGGGCGCAGCGGCGCCGTGGGCCGGTGGCGCGGTGTCCGCCGGCACCGCGCGCACCACCACGGCGGCCATGGCGGCGGTGCTGGCGCCCAGCGCCCACCACCAGCCCTGCCAGCCGCTTGCGGCGATCACGGCGGGCCCCAGCAGCAGCGCGCCCGCCGTGCCCAGCGGCATGTACGCGCCCCACCAGCCCAGCGCCGCGCTCACGCGGGCGGCGGGCACCAGCCGCCGGATCAGGCTGGGCGCCGGCATGCTCGCCAGCAGGAAGCCCAGGCCTTCGAGCGCGCGCAAGCCCATGAGGGCCGGCGCGCTGGTCGCGAAGCCGCCGGCGATGCTCGCGAGCGAGAGCAGCAGCAGGCCCGCGACCAGCGTACGCCGCAGGCCCAGGCCGTCCGCGGCCAGCCCCACCAGCGCACCCAGGAGCATGCCAGCCAGTTGGACCAGGGACAGCAGGAAGCCGGCCTGCACCAGGCTCACGCCCAGTGCATCGCGCAGCACGGGCAAGGCGGTGGAGAGCTTGGCCACGTGCATGGCGGCGGCCACGCCGGCCAGCACCACCAGGCGCTCGGGTGGAATGCGAAGCCGCATCAGGCCAGGGCCCGCCGCCCGGTCAGGCGCTCGTGCTCGCGGCCGGCGAAACGGTCCGTCATGCCGGCGATGTAGTCGGCCACGGCGCGCGCGGTGTGTTCGCGCCGGGCGAAATCCGGCGGCATGCGGGCCGGCTCGTCCATGTAGGCATCGAAGAGCTCGCGCACCACCTGCTTGGCCGCGCCCGTCATCTCCATCACCTGCGGATGCCGGTACAGGTTGCGCAGCAGGAATTGCTTGAGTTGCGTGGAGCGCTCGCGCATGGCAGGCGAGAAATCGACCAGCGGGCCGGCCCGGCGTGCCGCATCGGCATCGACGGGCTGGGCCTGGTGCAGGTGCTCGCGCGTGGCCGCGATCACGTCGTAGACCTGCTCGCTGAGCATGCGCCGTATGGCCTCGTACAGCACGCGGCGGCCCTGCAGGTCGGGGAACTCGCGCAGCGTCTCCTGGCGGTGGTGTTCGAAGAGCGGCACCGAGGTCAGCTGCTCCAGCGACAGCAGCTGCGAGCGGACGCCGTCGTCGATGTCGTGGGCGTTGTAGGCGATCTCGTCGGCCAGGTTGCACAGCTGCGCTTCCAGGCTGGGCTGCGTGCGGGCGAGGAAGCGGTGCGCGACGCCGCCGGGCTCCTGGGCCTCCAGGCGCTGGGCGTTCGCGCGCGAGCAGTGCTTGAGGATGCCCTCGCGCGTCTCGAAGCTCAGGTTCAGACCGTTGAAGCCCGGGTAGCGCTCCTCCAGTTCGTCCACCACCCGCAGGCTCTGCAGGTTGTGCTCGAAGCCGCCGTGCTCGCGCATGCAGTCGTCCAGCGCGTCCTGCCCCGCGTGGCCGAAGGGCGTGTGGCCCAGGTCGTGGGCCAGGGCGATCGCCTCCACCAGGTCCTCGTTCAGGCCCAGCGGGCGGGCGATGGATCGCGCGAGCTGCGCCACCTCCAGCGAGTGCGTGAGCCGGGTGCGGAAGAGATCGCCCTCGTGGTTGAGGAAGACCTGCGTCTTGTAGACCAGCCGGCGGAAGGCCGTGGAGTGGACGATGCGGTCGCGGTCGCGCTGGAATTCCGTGCGCGTGGGCGCCGGCGCCTCCGGATGGCGCCGCCCCCGTGAGCGGGCCGGGTCGCTGGCGTACGGGGCGAGGGCCATGGTCAGCCGGGCCTGCAGGCGTCCTCGATCACCTCGCGCACCAGGGCATCGGGGGCGCCGCGCAGGGCTGCGCTGCCAGGCCGGTCGATCACCACGAAGCGGATCTCGCCAGCCTCAGCCTTCTTGTCCACGCGCATGAGCTCCAGGTAGCGGGACGCGCCCAGTGCGGGGCCCACCACCGGCAGGCCGGCACGCTGGATCAGGGCCTTCACGCGCGATTCGAAGCCGGCGTCGATGCCGCCCAGCCGGCGCGACAGCGACAGCGCCATCACCATGCCGCAGCCCACGGCCTCGCCGTGCAGCCACTCGCCGTAGCCCAGCCCCGCCTCGATCGCATGGCCGAAGGTGTGGCCGAAGTTGAGGATGGCGCGCAGGCCGGACTCGCGCTCGTCCTGGCCGACCACGGCGGCCTTGATCTCGCAGCTGCGCCGCACGGCCTGCGCCAGCAGCGCGGTGTCGCGCGCCATGAGGCCGTCCATGTGCGCCTCCAGCCAGCCCAGGAATTCCAGGTCGGCGATGGGGCCGTACTTGATGACCTCCGCCAGGCCGGCCGACAGCTCGCGCGCGGGCAGGGTGGTGAGGGTGTCCAGGTCGCAGACCACGCGGCGGGGCTGGTAGAAGGCCCCGATCATGTTCTTGCCCAGCGGATGGTTGATCGCGGTCTTGCCGCCCACCGAGGAATCCACCTGCGCGAGCAGCGTGGTGGGCACCTGCACGAAGGGCACGCCGCGCATGTAGGCGGCGGCGGCAAAGCCGGTCATGTCGCCGACCACGCCGCCGCCCAGGGCGTAGAGCACGGTCTTGCGGTCGCAGGCATCGCCCAGCAGGCGGTCGAAGACGAGGTTCAGCGTGGGCCAGTCCTTGAAGGCCTCGCCGTCCGGCAGCTCGATCACATGCACCGTTGGATGGCGGCGCTGCAGCGCGGCCTTCAGGCGGGCCGCGTACAGCGGGCCCACGGTGGTGTTCGTGACGATCAGCGCCTGCGTCGAGGCCGGCACGCCCGGCCAGTCCGAGGCGCCCTCCAGCAGGCCGCAGCCGATGGAGATGCCATAGCTGCGCTCACCGAGCGCGATGGGAACTTCGATGACGGGTACGGCTGGCGCGGTCTCGGGCATGCCCCGAGTTTAAGGGCGCGGGGGGACCTGCCCGGACAGCTCCAGCTGCATGACCAGTCGGTTGACCAGGGTGGTCACCGACGGGCGGCCCGTCTCCAGGGTGAAGTGCGCGGTCTCGCGGTAGAGCGGGTCGCGTTGCTCGTAGAGGCTGCGCAGGCGCGCCAGCGGGTCCTCGACCTGCAGCAGCGGGCGCTTGCGGTCGTTGCGCAGGCGCCGCCACACGTCCTCGGGCGTGGAGCGCAGGTAGATCACGTAGCCGCCCTCGCGCACGTGCTGGCGGTTGGCCGGCCGCAGCACGGCACCGCCCCCGGTGGCCAGCACGCCGTCGCGCTGCACGAGCTCGGCGATCACCCGCTCCTCGAGGTCGCGGAAGGCCGGCTCGCCCTCGCGCTCGAAAAACGAAGAAATCGAGCAGCCGATGCGCTGCTCGATTTCATGGTCGCTGTCGACGAAGGGCAAGTCCAGCCGCCGGGCCAGCTGGCGCCCGACCGTGGACTTGCCCGACCCGGGCAAGCCGACGAGGATCAGGCGCACGGGGTCAGTTGGGCGTCGAGCACGAGTTGATGCCGTACGGCGGTGTGAGGAACGAGCCGTTGACTTCGTCGCCCTTGATGAAGGTGGTGATGAACGCCCGCTCGGCCGTGCCCTGCGAACCGGAGACGCTGGTGCTGGCCCGCACGTGGTACTCCAGCCAGGTCGCGACCTGCTGGGAATACTCCACCTTGATCAACAGCAGGCCGTTCGCGTCAGTAGTGGTGACGTTGGGGTCCACGTAAGAAATCAGGATGTCCGACTGGCGAGGTTGCAGTGTGGGCTGGCCGGAACTGTCGACGCTGCCGTCGATGTTCTCGAACGGGTCAGCGAAGCCATTGCGGTTCAAGTCTTCGTTGATGCATGAGATGCGGTTGCCGTAGACCGACGGGGCTGTCGTGGCATTCGGAATACTCGTATTGCTGCCGACAGGTTGGATCAGCAGCGGGAAGGTCGGAGTCTGGGTGTACAGACCTTTACCGTAGTACGGGATGTCCACAGAGATGCTCACCGGTGCATTGGGGACTGCGCGGCCGGCGGAGTCGGCCACCGTGATCGTGAACTGCTTGATGTAGGTGCCAGTGCCACGCTGCAGCAGGTTGTCGTCGCCGATCGAGATCGCCAGGGCTTGCTGTGCTACGGTCAGGTTCACTGCGACGGACTGCGGGCAATCGGTGGTGCTTGCGAAATCAGAGCCGCTGTAGCAAGCGCGGATGTGAACGCCATCGTTAGGACTGCTGGTGGTACCGGGAATGAAGTTCGCCGTCGCCACGCCAGCGGAGGTGGTGTACACGGTATTCGTCCCGCTACTGATAGACGAATCCGTCGAACCCAGACCGGTGCTGGTGATATCGAAGCGCACGCGCACGTTCTGCACAGGCTGGTTATTGCTGTCGAGGAACAGGAACTTGAGCTGGCTTTGACTGCTCGTCGAGCCCGAGACATTCGGCGCCACCACGTTAGGCAAGGCGGACAGCGAAGGCGTGGCGTTGGTCGGCAGGGCCACGGACGCGACGGTCGTGCCAACCTGCAGGCCCAGCGTACTGCTGATGCCGTTGCCCGCGACCGTGATCGAAGATCCGCCCGCCGTACCGGGGGCGGTGAAGTTCACCGAGATATTGCCATTCGAATCCGTGGTGGCCGTTTTGCCATTAAGAGTGGCAATGTCGCTGGTGATAGTGAGCGTAACGCCCGCGATCGGCTGGGTCGACGCATCGGTCAGCCGGGCAGTAAACGTGCCTGATTGATTCGTCGAGGGCAAGCTGGGGTTGGTCACCAACGCGAGTTGCGACCCGCTCACCTGCAAGGTGATCTTCTTTACCAGCCCATTCACGGTCGTCGTGATGGTGATGGTGCGATCCGACTTGTCCGCGCCGAAGCCGACGGTGCCGGTGTACAGCCCGTTGGCGTCGGTCACCGTGCCGCCGGGGGTGTAAATACTGTTGGCATCGGTCGAGACCGAGACCGTGGCGCCCGGCACGATGTTGTTCTGCGCATTCACCGCCAGCACCGTCAGCTTGGCCGTCGCCGTGCCGGCGTTCAGCAGCGTGGACTTGTCCAGCAGCATGACGAAGTTGGTGACCTGGGTCGTGGGGTTGGCCGTGGTGGTGGTTCCCCCCGTGCCGGTCGTGCCGGTGGTGCCGCCGGAGCCGGCCGTGGTCCCGGCACTGCCCCCGCCCCCGCCGCACGCGGCCAGCGTCGCGACGAGCGCCAGGCCGGCGAACAGCCTCAACATCTTGATCATGGGTCTTTGTCCTCTCTGTGTACTGCTGGGTCAGCGAGCTGCTGCCTTGTCGGAAATCATCTTCGGCGTGATGAACACCAGCATCTCCTTTTTGTTGGAGGTGCGGGTGCGCGTCTTGAACAGGTTGCCCAGGGCGGGGATGTCGCCCAGCAGGGGCACCTTGCCTTCGCTGTCCTGTTCCTCGAGGGTGAAGATGCCACCGATCACCACGGTGCCGCCGTTCTCCACCAGCACCTGCGTCTTGATGTGCTTGGTGTCGATGGCGACGCCCGCGGCCGTGGTCTCGCCGCGGCTGTCCTTGTTGATGTCCAGGTCCAGGATAATGTTGCCCTCGGGCGTGATCTGGGGCGTGACCTCGAGCTTGAGCGCCGCCTTGCGGAAGGACACCGAGGTGGCCCCGCTGGAGGTCGCCTGCTGGTACGGGAATTCCGTGCCCTGCTCGATCAGCGCCTTGGTCTTGTCGGCAGTCACCAGGCGCGGGCTGGAGACCAGCTTGCCCTTGCCGTCGGCTTCCATCGCCGACAGCTCCAGGTTCAGGAAGCGGTTGGCCGCCGCGTTGAACAGGGAGATCGCGAAGGTGCCCGGCGTGTAGCCGGACTGCGCCAGCGCCGGCAGGTTGATGAAGCTGGTGTTGGAAGAGTTCAGCGGCAGGTTCTGCTCGCGGGTGGTCGAAGAGACGGCGTCGTAGGAGCCGCCCAGGGCCACGCGGTTGCCGTTGCCCACGGAATAGCCGGGGTCGCCGCCGTTGATGCCGCGCTGGTCGCTGCCACCCAGGCGCACGCCCAGCGAGCGGCCGAAGGTGTCGGACGCCTCGACGATGCGGGCCTCGATCAGCACCTGGCGCTGCGGGATGTCCAGCTTGGTGATCAGGTCCTGCACCTGCTCCAGCTTGGAGGGGATGTCGGTGACGAAGAGCTGGTTGGTGCGGGCCTCGGGGATCACGCTGCCGCGAGCGGTCAGCAGCCGCGCGCTGACCACGCCGGGCGTCCCGGCGCCGCCGGTCAGCTGGGCGGCGATGTCGGCCGCCTTGCTGTAATTGAGCTGGAAGGACTGGGTGCGCACCGGCTCCAGCGACTGGATGGTGGCGCGCGATTCGAGCTCCAGCTTCTCCTTGGCGGCGATCTCCTCCTTGGGGGCGATCCACAGCACGTTGCCGGTCTTGCGCATGCCCAGGCCCTTGGCCTGCAGCACGATGTCCAGGGCCTGGTCCCAGGGCACATCCTTCAGGCGCAGGGTGACCGCACCCGTGACGGAGTCGGAGGTGACCACGTTGAAGTTGGTGAAGTCGGCGATGACCTGCAGCAGCGCGCGCACTTCGATGTTCTGGAAGTTCAGCGAGAGCTTCTCACCCGCGAAGCCGGGGCCCGCGGTCAGCTTGGAGGGATCGGCCTTGACCTGGCGGACCTCGACCACGAACTGGTTGTCGCTCTGGTAGGCGCTGTGCTCCCAGGCGCCCTTGGGCTCGATGACCATGCGCACGCGGTCGCCGACCTGGGTGGTGGTCACCATCTGGACGGGGGTGCCGAAGTCCGAGACGTCCAGCTTGCGGCGCAGGCCCTCGGGCAGTGAGGATTTCAGGAAATCGACCACCAGGTTCTGGCCCTGCTGGCGGATGTCCACGCCGACCTGGCTGTTCGGCAGCGAGACGACCACGCGGCCGGCGCTGTCCGCGCCGCGGCGGAAGTCGAGGTCGCGCAGCGGCAGCATGTCGGTGTTGCGGCTTTCCGCGAACATGGGCTGGGCGCCAGGCCTGGGGCTGGCGACCGCGGTGGGCTCGAAGACCACCAGCAGGGCCTTGTCCTGCAGTTGGGCCTTGTAGGCCGCCGGAGCGTTCAGGTTCAGCACCACGCGCGTGCGGTCACCCGATTGCACGACGTTGACCGAGCGCACGTTGCCCTGGTTGATCTCCACCGTGTTGCGGCCCATGCCGTTGCCGGCGTTGGGGATGTCCAGCGCGACACGCGCCGGGGCCTGGATGGCGAAGCCCGCGGGCACGGCCTTCAGCGGTTCCGAGAATTCGATGCGGACGACTTCCGCGCCGCCTTGCACCGTGCTGCTCACGGACTGGACGACAGCCTCGGCCGATGCCGCCAGGGAGGCGAGCGCCAGCACGGCTCCCACCAGGGCCCGGCCGCAGCGTCCGGCGATCAGGTTCTTCTTCATTTGGACCTCTCTTGCAGTTGCAGCGTCGCCGGGCGTTCAATCCACTCGCCCGAGGCGTCCTGCACGATCTCGCGCAGGCTCACCTCCGTCTCGCTCACCTTGGTGATCTTTCCGTAGTTCTGGCCCAGGTAGTTGCCCGGGCGCACCTGGTAGATCAGGTTGTCGACCCGCACCAGGGCCACCGGCGAGCCCTGCTTGATCAGCGAACCGACCATGGTCATCGCGTCCAGCGGGTAGGCCTCCAGCGGCTCCTTGCGGCGTGCCAGTTCGGGCGCGACCAGGGCCGCGCTGGAGGTGGACTGGGTCGACTCGCGCTTGAGCGCCTGGGTCAGCTTGAGGTTGCTGAAGGGGTCGGTGGCCGACTCTTCGGTGTAGGGCTCGGGAACGTATTTCTTGGGCTCGGGGATGGGCTTGACGCTGGGCTTGGTGGACTGGCGCTGGGCGGCCATCCACTGGCGCAGTTCGTCCTGCTGCGAGGAGCCGCAGCCGGCCAGGGCCGCGGCGGCGAGCACGAGGGCGAGTGTGCGGTGGGCGTTCATTTCTTGGCCGGCGCCTTCTTCTCGGTGGCCTTGCGCTGGGCGGCGACTTCGTCCGCGTCCAGGTAGCGGAAGGTCTTGGCTGTGGCCTCCATGGCCAAACTGCCGTCCTTGGCCGTGGACGGCGTCACCGCCAGGTTGTTCAGCGTGACGATGCGCGAGAGGTTGGCGATGTCCGACGCGAACGCGCCGATGTCGTGGTAGCGGCCGGTGACGCGCAGAGTGATGGGAAGCTCGGCGTAGTAATCCTTGACGCTGACCTGGCCAGGACGGAAGAGCTCGAAGCTGAGGCTGCGGCCCAGGCCGGCCTGGTTGATGTCGGACAGCAGGGCGTCCATCTCGGCCTTGCTGGGCAGCTGCTTCTCGAGCTGGGTGACGTACTGCTGCACCTGCTCGCGCTGCTTGCGCAGCGCCTCCAGGTTGACCGCCTGCCCGAGCTTGGACTTGAAGTCGTCGCGCAGGCTGAGCTCCTTCTTGCGCTCGACCTCCAGCTCGTCGTCGGAACTGCTGAGCCAGACGAACCAGAGCGCCACCACGATCAGCGCCATCACGGCGACGAAGAGCAGGGAGCGCGGCAGCAGCGGCCAGCTCGAGGGGTCGTTGGGGTCCAGGCCGCGGAACTGCGACGACACCGAGGCCTGCAGGGCCTTGAGGTCGACGGCGGGCGCCTTCTTGGTGGTGGTCGCCATGGTCAGCTCCTGGCCGGTGCGGAGGCACCGGAGGCGGCGGCGGCCGCGCCGCTGGCGCCGCTGGCCGCCTTCTGGGCCTCGGCGGTGCGAAGCAGCCGGGCCTTCAAGGTGAAGTTCGAGACGCGGCGCTGGTCGCGCGGCGCGAGGTTGACGGTGGACGCGGTGATCTCGACCAGTTCGGGCTTGGTCAGCCAGGGGCTGCGGCCGCCCAGGTTGCGCAGAAGCTCGGAGACGCGCTCGTTGGACTGCGCGGTGCCGATGATGGTCACGGTCTGGTTGTCCTGCTTCATGCTGGTGATGTAGACGCCGTCGGGCAGCTCGGCGACCATCTCGTTGAGCAGGTGGACCGGCATGTTGCGGTCGGACTGCAGGTCTTCCACCGCCTGCTGGCGGGCCCGCAGCGCGGCAATCTCGGACTGCAGGTTGGCGATGTCCTTGATCTGCTCGTCCAGGCGCTTGATCTCGGTCTGCAGCATCTGGTTGGTGGCCTGCTGGGTGGAGATCTGGGCGGCGTACCAGACGTAGATCAGGCCGGCCATCACGCCGCCCGCCAGCGCCGAGGCGCCCAGCATGGCGTAGAAGGTCTCGCGCCGGCGCTTGCGCGCCGCCTCGCGGTGGGGCAGGAGGTTGATCAGGATCACTGGGGGAACCTCCGCATCGCGAGGCCGCAGGACGTGAGGTACGACGGGGCCTCGCGCCGCATCTTCTTCTCGCGCACGCCCTCGCCCACGTGCATGCCCTCGAAGGGGTTGGCCAGGCTGCAGGGGAAGGAGGTCTGCGCGGTGACGGCTTCGGACAGGCCCGGCAGCGCGGCCGAGCCGCCGGCCAGCATGATGTGGTCGACGCGGTTGTGCGGGGTGCTGGTGAAGAAGAACTGGAGCGCGCGCGCCACTTCCTGGGCCAGGCTGTCCACGAAGGGCTTGAGCACGCCGGCGGCGTAGTCCTCGGGCAGGTCGCCGCTGCGCTTCTTGGCTTCGGCCTCCTCGGGGGAGAAGCCGTACTGGCGCACGATGAGCTGGGTGAGCTGGGCGCCGCCGAAGGCCTGGTCGCGGTCGTACAGGACCTCGTCGTTGCGGATGACCTGCATGCTGGTGGTGAAGGCGCCGACCTCGAACAGGGCCACCATGGTGTCCTTGCCCTCGCTGGGCAGCGAGCGGATCAGGCGGCCGGCCGCCAGTCGGGAGGCATAGGACTCCACGTCCAGCACTACCGGCTTCAGGCCCGCGGCCTCGGCCAGGCCCTGGCGGTCCTGGACCTTTTCCTTGCGGGAGGCGGCGATCAGCACCTCGACGTCGCCGGCCGAGTTGCTGCTGGGCCCGATGACGCAGAAATCCAGGCTCACCTCATCGAGCGAGAACGGGATGTACTGGTTGGCCTCGGCCTCGACCTGGACTTCCAGTTCCTGCTCGCTGAGGCCACCGGGCAGGATGATCTTCTTGGTGATGACGGACGACGGGGGCAGCGCCATGGCCACGTTGCGGGTGCGGGTGCCGCTTTTCTTGACCACGCGGCGCATGGCCTCGGCCACCTCGTCGAACTTCTCGACGTTGCCGTCGGTGATCCAGCCGCGCTCCAGGGGCTCGATGGCGCAGCGTTCGAGGACCAGGTTCCCCTCCTTGTCGCGGCTGAGCTCGACCAGCTTCACGCTGGATGAGCTGATGTCCAAGCCCAGCAGCGGCGCCGGTTGACGGCTGAATAGCGACCCCAGAGCGATCAAGTTGAGTCTCCTGGAACGCCTTTATTTCAAGGCGTAACAAACTTAAGATTTCACTTCAATGCTAGCAGTAAGGTCCTTATCGGAAAAGGATTTTTCAGGTTTAGCCCCTACGTCCCGTTGCCAAAAACCGACGAGCTGTCCTGCCATACTGTGAACCGGTCACATCCTCATCCATCCGACAGGAGGACGCCAGAGCCAGCCCGGAATTGGCCGTGTCCGGATGTGACTGAATCTCGATAATGTCGTCCGGACGCAACTCGAAGCCTATGCCCCCCGACCAAGAATCCGGCCGCGCAGCGCCGCCGCCCCCCTCGCCGCGGCGCCCCCGGTCCCTGCTCGGCCGAGCCTTCCTCTGGCTGGTCGGCATCGGCCTGGCCGGTACTGTCTCCGTGCTCATCGTGGTGGCGGTCGCCCTGTCCGTCGCCTATCCCAACCTGCCCGACGTGTCCGACCTGCAGGACTACCGGCCCAAGCTGCCGCTGCGGGTCTACTCGTCGGACGGCGTGCTGATCGGCGAATTCGGCGAAGAGCGGCGCAGCCTGACCCCGATCGCCGAAATCCCGCAGGTGATGAAGAACGCCGTGCTGGCCATCGAGGACGCGCGCTTCTATTCGCACGGCGGCGTGGACTACATCGGCATGCTGCGCGCGGCCATCGCCAACCTGGGCCGGGCCAAGAGCCAGGGCGCCTCCACCATCACCATGCAGGTGGCCCGCAACGTCTACCTCTCTTCCGAGAAGACATTCACCCGCAAGCTCTACGAGGTGCTGCTGACCTTCAAGCTGGAGCACACGCTCAGCAAGGACCAGATCCTCGAGATCTACATGAACCAGATCTACCTGGGCAACCGGGCCTACGGGTTCGCGGCGGCCTCGGAGACCTATTTCGGCAAGCCCATGAAGGAGCTCACCGTCGCCGAGGCGGCGATGCTGGCCGGGCTGCCCAAGGCCCCCTCGGCCTACAACCCCATCAGCAACCCCGAACGGGCGCGCACCCGCCAGCAGTACATCATCGACCGCATGGAGGAGAACCACTTCATCAGCGCGGCGCAGGCCGCGGCGGCGAAGCAGCAGGAACTCCACATCCGCTCGGCCGCCGACGACACCCGGGCGCATGCCGACTACGTGGCCGAGATGGTGCGCCAGCTGGTGTTCGCCCAGTACGGCGACGATGCGTACACCCGCGGGCTGAACGTCTACACCACCCTCAATGCCGTGCAGCAGGAGGCCGCGTACAAGGCCCTGCGCAAGGGCATCATGGACTACGAGAAGCGGCAGATCTACCGCGGCCCGGAGGAGTTCATCGAGCTGCCGGCCGCCGCCAAGGACCGCGAGGAGGCGATCGACGACGCGCTGGGCGACCACCCCGACAACGGCGACGTGATGTCGGCCGTGGTGCTGGAGGCCTCGCCCAAGAAGATCGTGGCGGAGCGCCAGGGCGGCGAGCGCCTGGAAATCGTCGGCGAAGGGCTGCGCCCGGCCCAGTCCGGCCTGCTGGACAAGGCCCAGCCCAAGGTGAAGATCCGTCCCGGCGCCGTGATCCGGGTGATGAAGACGCCCAAGAACACCTGGGAGATCACCCAGCTGCCCGAGGTCGAGGGCGCCTTCGTCGCCGCGGACCCGCGCGACGGCGCGATCCACGCCCTGGTCGGCGGTTTCGACTTCAACAAGAACAAGTTCAACCACGTCACCCAGGCCTGGCGCCAGCCGGGCTCCGGCTTCAAGCCCTTCATCTACTCGGCGGCGCTGGAGAAGGGCTTCACGCCCACCACCATCGTCAACGACGCGCCGCTGTTCTTCGACGCCGGCGTCACCGGCGGCCAGCCCTGGGAGCCCAAGAACTACGACGGCAAGTTCGAGGGCCCGATGCCGCTGCACACCGCGCTGGCGAAGTCCAAGAACATGGTGTCCATCCGCATCCTGCAGGCCGTGGGCACCCAGACGGCGCAGGAATGGATCTCGCGCTTCGGCTTCGACCCCGAGAAGCACCCGCCCTACCTCACCATGGCCCTGGGCGCCGGCTCGGTCACGCCCATGCAGATGGCGATGGGCTACTCGGTCTTCGCCAACGGCGGCTTCCGCGTCAACCCCTGGCTGATCAGCCGCATCACCGACCAGAAGGGCAAGGTGCTGGTGGAAAGCCAGCCGCCCCTGCCCAACGAGTCGGTGCGCGCCATCGACGCCCGCAACGCCTTCATCATGGAGCGCCTGCTGCAGGAGGTGGCGCGCTCGGGCACGGCGGCGCGGGCGCAGGCCATGCTCAAGCGGCCCGACCTGTACGGCAAGACGGGCACCACCAACGACTCCATCGACACCTGGTTCAACGGCTTCCAGCCCAGCCTGGTGGCCATCGTCTGGATGGGTTACGACCAGCCGCGCTCCCTGGGCGACCGTGAAACCGGCGGCGGCCTCAGCCTGCCGGTGTGGATCGACTTCATGCAGACCGCGCTCAAGGGCGTGCCCGTGATGGAGCCGACCCCGCCCGAAGGCGTGGTGAACGTCAACGGCGAGTGGTACTACGACGAGTACGCGCGCGGCGGCGGCGTGGCCAGCCTGGGCGGTGCGAGCGATGCGGCCGCGGCGCCCGCCGCGCCGGCCGGCGGCGACGCCACGGCACCCGCCCGGGCGCCGGCGGCCCCGGTCGAGGAGCGCAAGAGCATCCTCGACCTGTTCAGGAACTGAGGGGCAGGCGCCTCAGGCGAAGCGAAGCTGCAGGCCGGCCTGGGCGCTGGCCTGGGCGCTCAGTTCCTCGAAGAACTCGCCGGGGCCCTTGGTGTCGCGCCAGGCGCTGCCGTCGAAGCGGTAGTGGAAGCCGCCGGCCCGCGCCGCCAGCCACACCTCGTGCAGCGGCTTCTGCAGGTTGACGACGATCTGGCTGCCCTTGGGGAAGGTCAGCGTGATCATCCCGCCCACGCGCTGGTTGTCGATGTCCGCATCGGTCTCGTCGTTGATCTCGTCGCAGCGGGCCTCGATGCGCGCCAGCAGCGCCTCGGCGCGGTCCATGAACTCGGAATCGGTCATCGTGTTGCTCGGGCAGCCCGTTGCGGGCCTGGGCCCCGGAGTGTAGTGGAGCGGCAAAGACCGCACCGCCAGGGCCAGGCGGGCCCGCCCCTACAATTTCGAACCTTATGCCTCCCGAATTCCCCACCCTGCGCGGCCGCCGCGTCGCACGGTTGTGCCTGCTGCTGTGCGTGGGCGCCCTGCTGGGTGCCTGCGGCCAGCGTGGCCCGCTCTACATTCCCAGCGGCGAGGCCAGTGCCCAGCGCGCCACGCTGCCCCAGGTGCTGAACCCCCTCCGCGCCGCCTCCAACCCCAGCACCGCCGGCGCCCCCGCGCAGCCGACCCAGCCATGAGCGTCCGTCCCCTTCCCGGCCAACCCCACTTCCACCGCGAGGACGGCGCCCTGCACTGCGAGGGCGTGCCCCTGGCAGCCCTGGCGCGCGAGCACGGCACGCCCCTGTTCGTCTACTCCAAGGCGTCCATGCTGGACGCGCTCGCCGCCTACCAGCGCGGCTTCGCGGGCCGCAACGCCCGCATCTGCTTCGCCATGAAGGCGAACTCCTCGCTGGCCATCCTGCAGCTCTTCGCGCGGGCCGGCTGCGGCTTCGACATCGTCTCCGGCGGCGAACTCGAGCGTGCGCTGGCCGCCGGGGCCGACCCGTCCCGCATCATCTTCTCGGGCGTCGGCAAGACCCGCGCCGAGATGCGGCGCGCGCTGGACGCCGGCATCGGCTGCTTCAACGTCGAGAGCGAGGCCGAACTGGAGGTGCTCAGCGCCACCGCCGAGGCCGGCGGCGTCCGGGCGCCGGTGAGCATCCGCGTCAACCCCGACGTGGACCCCAAGACCCACCCCTACATCTCCACCGGCCTGAAGGGCAACAAGTTCGGCGTCGCCCATGAGGACGCGGTGCGCGTGTACCGGCACGCGGCCTCGCTGCCGGGCCTGCGCGTGGTGGGCATCGACTGCCACATCGGCTCGCAGATCACCGAGGAGTCGCCCTACCTGGACGCGATGGACCGCATCCTGGACCTGGTGCAGGCCATCGAGGCGGCCGGCGTGCCGCTCGCGCACATCGACTTCGGCGGCGGCCTGGGCATCCTCTACGGCGAGGACACCCCGCCCGCGGCCGACGAACTCTGGCACAAGCTGCTGGCCAAGGTGGACGCGCGCGGCATGGGCGGCAAGACGCTGATGATCGAGCCCGGCCGCTCGCTGGTGGGCAACGCCGGCGCCTGCGTGACCGAGGTGCTGTACCTCAAGCCCGGCGAAAAGAAGAACTTCTGCATCGTCGACGCGGCCATGAACGACCTGCCGCGCCCGGCCATGTACCAGGCCTTCCACGCCATCGAGCCGCTGCAGGCCGCCGAGGGCCCGGCGCAGACCTGGGACGTGGTGGGCCCGGTGTGCGAGAGCGGCGACTGGATCGGCCGCGACCGCGCGCTGGCGGTCGCCGCCGGGGACAACCTGGCCGTGATGTCGGCCGGCGCCTACTGCATGAGCATGGCCAGCAACTACAACACCCGGCCGCGCGCGGCCGAGGTGCTGGTGGACGGTGACCGCGCCACCCTGATCCGCGAGCGCGAGTCCGTGCAGGACCTGATGCTGCGCGAGCGGCTGCTGCCATGAGCGCCACCGGGGCGGACCGCGAAGCGACCCTGGCCCGCACCTGGGCCGGCCTGGACCGCAGCCGCCCCGTGGTGCACGTGGGCTACGACAAGGTCGAGGAACTGCTGGCCGCGCTGGAGCCGCAACTGCCCCTGGACCGCATCGACGCCGTGGCGGGCGTGGCCCGCTCGGGCATCGTGCCCGCCACCATTCTTTCGCAGCGCCTGGGGCGCGAGCTGTTCCTCTTGCGCTGCCAGCGCCACAACGGCGCGGTGCAGTGGCTGGGCGAGGCGCCGCCGCCCGGCACGCGCCTGCTGGTGGTCGACGACATCGTCAGCAGCGGCCTGACGCTCTCGCGCATCCGCGACTTCCTGGCGCCGCAGAACCTGCCCGCGCTCACGCTGGCGCTCTTCGTCGATGGCGAACGCAGCACCGTGCAGCCGGACTTCGCCCATCCCGCCCCCGGCTTCGTGCGCTTCGCCTGGGACCGGCGCGAGACCGTGCCCGAGGCCCGCCGCCTGCGCGAGCAGGTGGACATGGCGCCGCCCGAGCGCGAGGTCGACTGCTTCGGCGTGGACATGGACGGGGTGCTGCTGCCCGACCTGCGCAAGGCGCACTACCAGCGCGACCTGCCGCTGGCCCTGCGCCTGCGCCACGACCTCGCGCCTTACCCGGCCGAGCGCCTGCCGCAGATCGACTGGTCCCGCGCGCACATCATCACCGGCCGGCCGGCCATGGACTACGCGCCCACGCGCGCCTGGCTGGACGCCCATGGGTTCGCCGGCTGCCCGCTGCACTGCCGCGACCCGGGGCAGCATGACCACTCCGCCGAGGGCGTGGTCGGGCACAAGGTGGCGGCGCTGACGCGCCTGGGCGCCAGCGTGTTCCTGGAGAGCGAGCTGATCCAGGCCACGCTGATCGCGCGCGCCTGCCCGACGGTGGACGTGGTGTGGTGGGGCCGCCGCCAGCGGCTGCGCCTGGGCGCCGTGGCCCCGGTCCGCTGGGGCTGAGCCGCTTCAGGCCCGCCGTGCGGCGCGCGCGGGCTGTGCCGCCCCGGCGCGGCGGCGCAGCGCCTGCACCACGCGCCAGCCCAGGAGCACCGCGAGGATGGCCGCGTACACCGCGACCTCGGCGAAGTTGTGCTTGCCGGCGCGCATCCAGAAGAAGTGCAGGATCGCCAGGCCGGCGACCGCGTACACCAGCTTGTGCAGCGTCTGCCAGCGCCTCGCGCCCAGGGCCTTCACCGCCCGGTTGAAGGAAGTCAGGGCCAGCGGCGTGAGCAGCACGAAGCCCGAGAAGCCCACCAGTATGAAGGGCCGCTTGGCGATGTCGTGGGCGATGTCGCCGAAGTCCAGCCCCATGTCGAAGACGCTGTAGCAGGCCAGGTGCAGCAGCACGTAGAAGTAGCAGAACAGCCCCGTCATGCGGCGGAAGCGCGCCAGGCCGGGCTGGCCCAGCACCACCCGCAGCGGCGTGATGGCCAGCGCGATGCACAGGAAGCGCAGCGTCCAGTCGCCGGTGGCGCGCTCCAGGTACTCGGCCGGGTTGGCGCCCAGCTTGTCCGCGAAGGCGCCGAACACCAGCCAAGCGAAGGGAACCAGGGAGGCCGCGAACACCACTGGCTTGGCGGCCGGGTGCATCAGGGCGCGCCAGGCACGCATGCTCAGTAGTTCTTCTTCAGGTCCATGCCCGCGTACAGCTGGCCGACCTGCGCTTCGTAGCCGTTGAACATCAGCGTCTTGCGGCGCTTGGCGAACAGGCCGTCCTCGCCGATGCGGCGCTCGGTCGCCTGCGACCAGCGCGGGTGGTCCACGTTGGGGTTCACATTGGAATAGAAGCCGTATTCGTTGGCGGCCGCCTTGTTCCAGGCGGTGCCGGGCTGGCGGTCGGTGAAGCGGATCTGCACGATGCTCTTGGCGCTCTTGAAGCCGTACTTCCAGGGCAGCACCATGCGCACCGGCGCGCCGTTCTGGTTCGGCAGCACCTCGCCGTACATGCCGAAGGTGAGCAGGGCCAGCGGGTGCATGGCCTCGTCCATGCGCAGGCCCTCCACATAGGGCCAGTCCAGCACGCGCGAGCCGACGAAGGGCATGGTCTTGGGGTCGGCCAGCGAGACGAACTCGACGTACTTGGCACTGCCCAGGGGCTCGACGCGGTCGATCAGCTTGGACAGCGAATAGCCTTCCCAGGGGATCACCATGGACCAGCCCTCGACGCAGCGCAGGCGGTAGATGCGTTCCTCCATCGGGGCCAGCTTGAGCAGGTCCTCGATGCCCAGCTTCATGGGCTTCTTCACCAGGCCGCTGACCTCGACCGTCCACGGCCGGGTCTTCAGCGTGTGCGCGTTCTGCACCGGGTCACCCTTGTCGGTGCCGAACTCGTAGAAGTTGTTGTAGCTGGTCGCGTCCTTGTACTCGGTGAGCTTCTCGACGGTGTTCGCGCCCGGCACGGTGGAGGCCGCGCCCGGGAGGGCCGCCAGCTTGCCGGGACGCGGCACCGCGGCCAGGGCCTGGCGGCCGGCCCAGCTGGCCAGCGCGGCACCGGCCACGCCCGTGGCCATCAGGCGCATCAGGTCGCGACGGCCCTGGTAGACCGCCTGCGGGGTGATCTCGCTGGACAGGGGGTGTTGGAAGCCGTCTTTGCCGGTTCGGATGATCATCAAGCTGCTCCTGGGGCGAACGCCCCTTCATCACAGTACGCAGGCAAGTCTTGCACGGATGCGCACCCGGCGCAGGCGGCTCACAAGGTACCGTAGCTGTGGAGTCCGGAAAGGAACATGTTCACGCCCAGGAAGGCGAAGGTGGTCACGGCCAGGCCGGCCAGTGCCCACCAGGCGGACACCGTGCCGCGCAGGCCCTTCATGAGGCGCATGTGCAGCCAGGCGGCGTAGTTCAGCCAGACGATCAGCGCCCAGGTCTCCTTGGGGTCCCAGCTCCAGTAGCCGCCCCAGGCCTCGGCCGCCCACAGCGCACCCAGCACCGTGGCGATGGTGAAGAAGGCGAAGCCGACCGCGATGGCCTTGTACATCACGTCGTCCAGCACCTCGAGGGCGGGCAGGCGGGCGGCGATGCGCCGGCGCCCCAGCAGGATGCCGGCGGCGATGAGCGAGGCGATGACCGCATACACCACCCAGTACGTGCCACCGGCCTGGCCGACGCCGCGCTGGCGGAAGGCCACCGGCACGAAGCACAGCGCGATCCCCAGCAGCCACAGCGGCGTCAGGCGGCGCCATTGCGTCTCGGCAGCCTGCATCTTGATCAGGTAGGCGAAGGCCACCATGGCGGCCAGCGAGAAGGTGCCATAGCCGATGAAGTTGGCCGGCACGTGCAGCTTCATCCACCAGCTCTTGAGCGCGGGCACCAGCGGCTGGATTTCCTGCGCGTCGCGCACCACCGTGTACCAGAGCAGGAAGCCGACGGCCCCGCTGACGGCCAGCATCACGAAGGCGCCCAGCGTCCGCGTCTGGTAGCGCTGCTCGAAGTAGAGGTAGAAGGTCGCCGTCAGCCAGCAGAACAGCACGAAGACCTCGTACAGGTTGCTGACCGGGATGTGGCCCACGTCGGCGCCCACCAGGTAGCTCTCGTACCAGCGCACCATGGTGCCGATCAGGGCCATGCCCACGGCCGTCCAGACGATGCCCGAGGCGATCCGCTCCATCACCGGCGCCTGCGCGGTGGAGAACATGCCGATCCAGTAGAAGACGGTGCCCATGAAGAACAGCACGCTCATCCACAGGATCGCCGACTGGCTGGACAGGAAGTACTTGAGCCAGAACACCTTCTCGGCGTTGGCCAGGTCGCCGTGGTAGGAGGCCAGGGCCAGCAGGGAGAAGCCGGCCACGGCCATCATCAGAACGCGCAGCGGGCCCCAGAACCAGCCCAGGGCCACCGCGGCCGGCATGCTGGCCAGCAGGATGCCTTTCTCGTAGACGTCCATGGCGCCCGCGTAGCGGGTGAAGGCGAACAGGCCGCCGGCCACCACGAGCAGCGCGAACAGCCAGTCGAAGGCACTGCGGCGCGACCGCGGCCGCAAGGTGATGGTTTGCGTGGCGGTGGCGTTTACGGTGGTGGTCGTCATTCCTTGATCCCCAGCAGTTGTTGCTTCAGCGCATCGAATTCCCGGTCTGCGTCCAGGGTCTTGCGGTTGCTCGACAGCGCCATCGTGCAGCGGCTGCCCGCGCCCCCGGCGGAGGGCGCAACCCAGCACCAGAGCCTGCGCTCGCGCACGTACAGCATGGCAAACACACCCAGGATCAGCAAGGCGCAGCCCAGGTAGACCACGTTGCGGCCGGGGCCGCGGGTCACCTGGAACACGCTGGCCTGCACCTGCTGGAAGTCCTTCAGCTCGAAGGCCACCGGCTCCGGATAGGCCTGGGCGTCGCTCAGGGCCAGCACCGCCTGGGTCATGAAGGCCTGGGTCTTGTCATTGGGTTCGAGCGGCGCGAGGCCCGCGCGTTCCCGGCTGAGCTGCGTCAGTTCGAAAAGCGCCCCGTTCAGGATGCGGATCAGCACCTCGCCGGCGCGCTGGCGCTCGGCTTCGGGCAAGGTCGCCTCCATGAAGTCCGAAATGGCCTGCAGGCCGCTGACGGGCTTGCCCTTGGGCGCCGGGCCGGCCCCGGCGAACATGTCGAGCGCGCGACCGGTGGAGGCCGCCAGCTGGCGCGCCAGTTCGGGCCGGGCCGGGTCGGTCACCTTGGCCGCGTAGCGCTTCACCGCCTCGGCCCGCAGCGCCGGGTCCGCCAGCGCCTGGCGCACCCGCACGAAGCCGTCCAGCTTGCCGTTCTCGTCGGCCGGGATGCGCAGGAAGCGGTAGCCATCGGCCGGGTTGTCGCGCTCGCCCAGCAGGAACACGGGCACGCCGTCGCCCAGGTCCACCGGCAGCATGTAGTTGTTGAACTCGCGCGCCTGGCCGGCCGCGTCGCGCAGCTTGTAGCTGATGCTGGGGCCCACGTTGCGCAGTTCCTTCTTGTTCTGCGTCTTGTTGCCGGCGCCCAGGCGGGCGTCCAGCGCATCGCGCAGGTCCACCTTGCGCGCGTCCACCCCGCCCTTGCCGTCGTTGCCGAAGTTCTCCACGTTGATCACGCGCAGGCCGGTGAACTCCAGCGTGAGCTTGTCGGCCGGGGTGCCCTTGCCGCGCGTGAGCTGGGCGCTGCCGCCGATGGTGCCCTTGACCTCGAAGGGCTCGCCGCCGTTGACCGGCACCGCGTCCAACGTCACGCTGGAGCCGCCGTCGTCGAAGCTGGACTGGAAGATGTCGATGCCGCGCCAGCTCACCGGGTGGTTCACCTCGACCCGTGCCGGCACGGACTGGCCCGTCTCGCGGTCGTGGATCACGATGTCGCTGGCGAAGAGCTTGGGCATGCCGGTGGAGTAGTACCCCACGATGAACTTCTTCAGCTCGATGGTGAAGGGCAGCTCCTGCAGCAGGATGCCGTCGGTCTGGTTCAGGATGGCGGTGCCCGACTGCGTGCCCTCGGCCACCAGGAGGTTGCCGCGGAAGGTCGGGTTGCCCGGCCCCAGCCGGCTGGACGCGGGCACGTCGGCGATGGTGCCGTTGCCGGTGAAGGGCACCTTGCCCCCCATCCACATCTGCGCCCGCACGATCATGTCGCCGTCCAGCAGGCCGCCCAGGCAGATCAGGACGATGGCGCTGTGGGCCGCGATGTAGCCGATCTTGTTGGCGGCGCCGCGCTTGGCGGCCACCATCCAGCCGTTCTCGCGCTGCTGCAGCCGCACCTTCCAGCCGCCGCCGGAGAGGGCCTCGCCGATCTCGCGCGCGCGCACCCCCGCCTCGCCGCCGATCTCGGCCTCGGCGCGGTGGTGGAAGGCCTTCAGGCTCTGCTCGCGCACGTTCTCCTTGTAGACCTTGAGGTCGGCCAGGATCTTGGGCGTGTTGCGGGCGATGCACAGCGAGGTGCTGACCACCAGGAAGGCCAGGATGAGCAGGAACCAGCTCGCGCTGTAGACCGCGTTGAGCTTGAGGTTCAGGAACAGCGGCGCCCAGAAGGGGCCGAACTGGTTCACGTAGTTGACCAGCGGCTCGCCCTGCTTGAGCACCGTCCCGATCACCGACGCGATGCAGATCACCGTCAGCAGGGAGATCGAGAAGCGCATGGACGACAGCAGCTCCAGGCCCCGGCGCAGGCGCTCGGA
>NZ_JADDOJ010000150.1 GCF_015159745.1 Ramlibacter aquaticus
AGGTGCGGGCCTGCACCCGCGCCCGCACCCTCGTCGGCCGTGGTGGTCAACGCGAGCATGCAGCTCGCCGCGAACGGCAGCTACCAGGTCAACGCGCCCGGCACGGCCGCGCTCACGCTGACCCTGCCGGCCTCGCCCCCGGTGGGCAGTACCGTGAGCGTGACCGGGGTCAGCCCCACGCAATGGGCGCTGGCGCAGAACGCCGGCGACACCGTGTCCACGCTGGGCCTGCCGGGCGACATGGCGCCGGGTGCGCAATGGACGCCCCGCCTGAACCCGCGTGTCTGGCACTGGCTGTCCAGCAGCGTGGACGGTGAGGTGATGCTGGCCGGCGAGGCCGCCGGCGGCACGCAGGACACCTCCCTGGATGCCGGCCAGACCTGGACCGCCGGCAACAGCCCCTCCAGCATCTGGATCAACTCGGCCATGTCGGCCCGCGGCGAGCGCCTGGTCGCGCTGCAGTACGGCGGCGGTATCTACCTGTCCACCGACAAGGGCGTCACCTGGACCCGCGCGACCGACCCGCTGGTGAACAATCCCTCGGGCATGGCCTTCCAGGGAACAGCAATTTCGCAAGACGGCCAGCGCATTGCCGCCACCGTACAGCCCGCGCCCGGCACATCCGTGCCTAATGGGGAAATCGTGCTGAGCCAGGACGGTGGCACTACTTGGCACGCGGCCGCGCTGCCGGCGGGCGCCCACTGGTGGCGCGGCATCGCCATGTCCAGCACCGGTCAGGTGATCGTGGCCGTGGCCAGCAGCGGCGAGGTCTACCGCTCCAACGACGGCGGCGGCACCTGGACCGCGCTGTCGGTGACCGTGAGCACTACCAGCTATGTGGAGTCCTGGTACCGCGTCGCCATGTCCGCCGACGGCAGCACGCTGGTGATCATGGCCAACGCCTATGGCGGCTCCTCGGGTTCCGGCGTGTTCGTCTCGCACGACGGCGGCGCCACCTGGACCCGTCCCTACGTGCTGACCGCCGACTACACCGAGGCATCGGTCTCGGCCGACGGCCGCACCATCGCCGTGAGCGTCTCCAACACCGGGGCTACGCCGGGCCGCATCCTGCTGTCCACCGACGGCGGCGCCAGCTTCCAGCCGGTCGCCATGCCGGGCACGGACACCGACTGGCGGGCCGTGACCGTGTCCGCCGACGGCGACCAGCTGGCCGCCGCGACCGGGCGCTTCGACAACAACACCGTGGGCCAGCTGTACACCAGCCTGGGCCACCGCAGCACCGTGGGCACGTCCGGTGCCATCACGGGGGCCGCGGGCGACACCGTGGTCCTGATCTACCAGGGCAGCGGCCGCTGGGCGGTGCAATCGGCCGGGGGGCCGGCATTCGCGGTCCGCTGAGGCGGCTTTCGAACTGCGGGCCGATCGATGTCCAAGGCCACCCGCGCCTCGATGGTCGACGCGGCCTCTCCGGCCGACAGAGTTTATCCAGCAAGCCGACAGCGCCATCGCCAAGTATCGACCCGGCTATTTACGGGCCACACGGCGCTGACGTTCTTTTTTTGGCCGGCTTCTGCAACCAGCCCGACTTCGTTGAGGTCTTAAAGCAACTCAAGGCAACGCAGGTAGGTGAATCGGGAATTTTTATGGTTGTTTATCCGGTTTGGAAGTTTGAGGTTGCCGGCGGTTGGGCGATTCCTAGTCTCTCAAACCCATCCGGGAGAAAAACGCGAAAAAACCTGTTGAACGCGCATGCAGCTGCTGCAATCGCTATGGGCAAAGTGATCGACAGTGTTGGTATTCGGCGTCCCCGGAATACGCATCAGCGCTGGAAAACCTCAAGTTGTAGGTCGCCGTTTCGACTCATGGAGCGCTCTCCTTCGCGCAAGACCTGCAGCAGGTACTTCCCGTACCCGTTCTTCTTCAAGGGCTCAGCCAACTTCTGCATCTGCACGTCGTCGATGAAGCCGGCGCGCCACGCGATTTCCTCCGGGCATGCAATCTTCAGGCCCTGCCGATGTTCCAGCGTGGCGATGAACTGGCTGGCCTCCAGCAGGCTCTCGTGCGTACCTGTGTCAAGCCACGCGTAGCCGCGCTTTAGGATTTCGACGGAGAGCTCGCCCTGCTCCAGATAGGCCTGGTTCACCGTGGTGATCTCCAGTTCGCCTCGCGCGCTGGGCTTCACCGATTTTGCGATGTCAACTACTTTGCTGTCGTAGAAGTACAGCCCCGTGACCGCATAGGGGCTCTTGGGCTGGGCCGGCTTTTCCTCAATGCTGGTGGCCTTGCCCGCAGCGTCGAAGGCCACGACGCCATAGCGCTCAGGGTCATTCACGTGATAGGCGAACACAGTGGCGCCGCTGGCCTGCTCGTCGGCCTTACGCATGAGGGGCGCGAGGTCGTGGCCGTAAAAGATGTTGTCCCCCAGCACCAGAGCGCTTGGGCCGTTGCCAATAAACTGCTCCCCAATCAGAAAAGCCTGCGCCAGCCCGTCCGGGCTGGGCTGCACCGCGTATTTCAGGTTCAGCCCCCATTGCGATCCATCACCGAGCAGCTGCTCGAAGCGCGGCGTGTCCTGCGGCGTGCTGATGATGAGAATGTCCCGAATCCCCGCCAGCATCAGCGTCGAGAGCGGGTAGTACACCATCGGCTTGTCGTACACCGGCAGCAGCTGCTTGCTGATGGCCAGCGTGGCGGGGTGCAGGCGCGTGCCCGAGCCACCGGCCAGGATGATGCCCTTGCGTCGTGTCATGTGAAGCTTTCCTCTCCGGGTCGCAGAACCTCCGCCAGCATGCGCGCCACGCCGGTTTGCCACTCGGGCAACACCAGTTCGAAGGCCTGCCGCAGCTTGCTCGTGTCCAGTCTTGAATTGAGGGGCCGGCGCGCCGCGGTAGGGAACGTGCCGGTCGGCACGGGGTCCACCGCGGCAGCATGTGCCTTGAGTTGTACGCCCGCCCTGGCCGCGTTCTCCAGCACGAAGCGGGCATAGCC
>NZ_JADDOJ010000151.1 GCF_015159745.1 Ramlibacter aquaticus
GACGGTGAGGTGATGCTGGCCGGCGAGGCCGCCGGCGGCACGCAGGACACCTCCCTGGATGCCGGCCAGACCTGGACCGCCGGCAACAGCCCCTCCAGCATCTGGATCAACTCGGCCATGTCGGCCCACGGCGAGCGCCTGGTCGCGCTGCAGTACGGCGGCGGCATCTACCTGTCCACCGACAAGGGCGTCACCTGGACCCGTGCGACCGACCCGCTGGTGAACAACGCCTCGGGCCTGGCCTTCGAGGGCGCGGCGATGTCGCAGGACGGGCTGCGCATCGCCGCGACCGTGCAGCCCAGCACGGCCGTGCCGGCGGGCGAGATCGTGCTGAGCCAGGACGGCGGCGCCACCTGGCACGCGGCCGCCCTGCCGGCGGGCACGCACTGGTGGCGCGGCGTCGCCATGTCCACCACCGGCCAGGTGATCGTGGCCGTGGCCAACAGCGGCGAGGTGTACCGCTCCAACGACGGCGGCGGCACCTGGACCGCGCTCTCGGTCAGCGTGGGCGGCACGGGCTTCGTGGAGTCCTGGTACCGCGTCGCCATGTCCGCCGACGGCAGCACGCTGGTGATCATGGCCAACAGCTATGGCGGCTCCTCGGGCTCCGGCGTGTTCGTCTCGCGCGACGGCGGCGCCACCTGGACCCGTCCCTACGTGCTGACCGCCGACTACACCGAGGCCTCGGTCTCGGCGGACGGCAGCGTCATCGCCGTCAGCGTGTCCAACACGGGCACCACGCCGGGCCGCATCCTGCTGTCCACCGACGGGGGCACCAGCTTCCAGCCGGTGGCCATGCCGGGCACGGACACCGACTGGCGGGCCGTGACCGTGTCCGCGGACGGCGACCAGTTCGCCGCCGCGACCGGGCGCTTCGACAACAACACCGTGGGCCAGCTGTACACGAGCCTGGGCCACCGCACCAGCGTGGGCACCTCGGGGGCGATCACGGGGGCGGCGGGCGACGCGGTGGTGCTGGTGTATCAGGGCAACGGCCACTGGGCCGTGCAGTCGGCCGGCGGCCCGGCCTTCGCCGTCCGCTGAGGCGGTTTTTGCAACGCCGCCCGCCGGGCTGGCTGCGCAAGGCGTATAGTGTCGGGCTGTAACCCCGACGCTCGGCCCCACGGGCCCACGCCTCGCAGTCCCCGCCGGGCAGCGCCGCCCGCTACCCGCCTTGCCCCATGCCGTGCGCCGACCCGGCGCCGTGCGGGCCCGGACGCCCGGACAGCGCCGGGGGGACCCCCGCCGGCCGGGCAGGCCGGCAGCACAGGAGCTGATATTGGCAAAGGAAGAACTGATCGAGATGCGCGGCCGCGTGGCCGAAATCCTGCCTGACTCGCGCTACCGCGTGGTGCTGAGCAACGGGCACGAACTGATCGCCTACACCGGCGGCAAGATGCGCAAGAACCACATCCGCATCATCGCCGGGGACGACGTCACCCTGGAGCTGTCGCCCTACGACCTGAACAAGGGTCGCATCATGTTCCGCCACCTGCCTGAGCGCCGGGGCGACGCGCCCCCGCCGTTCCAGCGCCGCCGCTGACGGCACCGGTGCCGCCGGCGACGCCGGGGCACCCCGCGGCTCGGGCCGCGTTTCAGTCGACCTTCGCGCCCGACTCCTTCACGATCCGGCTCCACTTGGCCGTCTCGCTGCGGATGAACGCCGCCAGCGGGACCGGGCCCATGTCGCCCGCCGTCACGCCCTGCTCGTTGAACCGGGCCAGCACCGCCGGGTCCTTGAGCGCACCCTCCAGCGCGGCATGCATCGCGTCCACCACCGCCTGCGGCGTGCCCTTGGGCGCCATCAGCGCGAACCAGGTCGTCATCTCGTAGCCCTTCACGCCCGCGTCCGACAGCGTGGGCACGCCCGGGTAGGCCGGCGAGGGCTTGCTGCTGGTGACGGCCAGCGCGCGCACCTTGCCGGCGCGGATGTGCGGCGCCGCCGAGGGGCTGGTCTCCAGCGCCATCTGGATCTGGCCGCCCAGCAGGTCGGCCATCATGGGCGCACCGCCCTTGTAGGGCACGTGCGTGATCTGCGTGCCGGTCATGGAGCGGAACAGCTCGCCCGCGAGGTGCTCGGTGCTGCCCGGGCCGGCGGAGCCGAAGTTCACCTTGCCGGGGTTGGCCTTGAGGTAGCTGATCAGCTCGGGCACGGTCTTGGCCGGGATGGACGGGTTCACGATCAGCACGTTGGGCGTGGTCGCGACCAGGCCCACGGGCACCAGGTCGCGCGTGAAGTCATAGGCCAGGTGGCTGTACAGGCCGGGCGCGATCGCATGGGCGATGGTGGCCATGAAGAAGGTCGAGCCATCGGCCGGTGCGCGAGCCGCTAGCCCCGCGCCCAGCGTGCCGCCGGCGCCGGCCTTGTTGTCGATGATGACCGGCTGCTTGAGGGTCTCGGCCATCTTCTGGCCCACGATGCGGGCCAGGATGTCGGTGGTGCCGCCGGCCGCGAAGGGCACGATCAGCGTGACGGGCTTGTCGGGCCAGGCGGCGTGCGCGCCGAAGCTGGCGGCCAGGGCGAGCGCGCCCAGCGAGCGCAGGGCGGCGCGGCGGGAGGGAAGGGGGAAGGTCATGCGTGTCTCCAGGGG
>NZ_JADDOJ010000152.1 GCF_015159745.1 Ramlibacter aquaticus
TGTTGATTTCCATCCAGAAGTGACCCACCTGGCCGGGTAATTTCCATCGAAATCTGACCCACGTACGAACCCTAACCTGCTGCTTTTGGTGGCAGGAGCACTAGGAGTGATTGACGTGGCGACACTGAGTGTCATCAGACGTTGGGCCTTGCGCGAGCAACTGTCCATCCGTGAGATAGCCCGGCGCAGCGGCCTGTCTCGCAACACCATCAAGAAGTACCTGCGCGCTGGCGCGGCCGAGCCGCGCTATGCAAAGCGGGTGAGCCCGAGCAAGCTCGATCCCTTCGCTGAGAAGCTCTCGGCATGGCTAAAGAGCGAGGGGTCGAAGTCGCGCAAGCAGCGGCGCACCCTCAAGCAGATGCACGCCGATCTGTTGGCGCTGGGCTATATGGGGTCTTACAACCGCGTTGCAGCATTCGCGCGGGCCTGGCAGGCCCGCCGCCATGAGACACAGCAGACCACCGGCCGCGGCACCTTCGTGCCGTTGGCCTTTGGTCCTGGTGAGGCGTTCCAGTTCGACTGGAGCGAGGACTGGGCGATCATCGATGGTGAGCGCACCAAGCTGCAGGTGGCGCACTTCAAACTCAGCTACAGCCGTGCGTTCTTGGTACGGGCCTACCCGCTGCAGACGCACGAGATGCTGTTCGACGCGCACAACCGTGCCTTTGAGGTGTTCGGCGGTGTGCCCGGGCGCGGCATCTACGACAACATGAAGACGGCGGTGGACAAGGTGCGCCGCGGCAAGGAGCGCGACATCAACGCGCGCTTCAGCGCCATGGTCAGCCACTACCTGTTCAGCGCCGAGTTCTGCAACCCTGCCTCGGGCTGGGAGAAGGGCCAGGTGGAGAAGAACGTGCGCGATGCGCGCCACCGGCTGTGGCAGCCGGTGCCGGCGTTCGCGACGCTGCAGCAGCTCAATGATTGGCTACAGAGCCGCTGTCTGGCGCTATGGGGCGAGATCGCCCACGGCAAGCTGCCCGGCACCATCGCCCAGGCCTGGGCCCAAGAGCGCCCCATGCTCATGCAGATGCCCAGGCCGTTCGACGGCTTCGTGGAGCACACCAAGCGCGTCTCGCCTACCTGCCTGGTGCACTTCGAGCGCAACCGCTACAGCGTACCGGCCTCTTATGCGAACCGCCCGGTGAGCCTGCGCGTGTACGCCGACCGTCTGGTGGTGGCGGCCGAGGGGCAGATCGTGTGCGAGCACGCCCGCATCATCGAGCGCAGCCACCACACGGCGGGCCACACCGTCTACGACTGGCGCCACTACCTGGCGGTGCTGCAGCGCAAGCCGGGCGCGCTCAGGAACGGCGCCCCGTTCAGCGAGCTGCCCCAGGGCTTTCGCCAGTTGCAGGCGGTGCTGCTCAAGCAGCCCGGAGGCGACCGGGAGATGGTGGAGATCCTGGCGCTGGTGCTGCACCACGACGAGCAGGCGGTGCTGACGGCGGTCGAGTTGGCGCTCAAAGCAGGCGTAGCCAGCAAGACCCATGTGCTCAACGTACTGCACCGGCTGTTGGACGGCAAGCTGGCAGCCCCAGCTCCAGTCACGGCGCCGCAGGCGCTGCGACTGGTCAACGAGCCCCAGGCCAATGTACTGCGCTACGACGCCTTGCGCGGCCGTGCGAGCGCAGCGGAGCCGTCCATCCTGCAGGAGATTCGTCATGCGTCATGACCCAGCCAGCGCAGCCATCGTGATCATGCTGCGAGAACTCAAGATGCACGGCATGGCCCAGGCCGTGGCCGAACTCGCGCAGCAAGGCTCACCGGCCTTCGAGGCAGCCCAGCCGATGCTCTCTCAACTGCTAAAGGCCGAGACCGCCGAGCGCGAAGTGCGCTCGGTGGCCTACCAGCTCAAGCTGGCACGCTTTCCTGCCTACCGGGACCTGGCTGGCTTCGACTTCGCGCACAGCGAGATCAATGAGGCCCTGGTGCGGCAGTTGCACCGTTGCGAATTCATGGACAACGCGCAGAACACGGTGCTCGTGGGCGGACCTGGCACCGGCAAGACTCACATCGCCACGGCGCTGGGCGTGCAAGCCATCGAGCACCATCACCGGCGGGTGAGGTTCTTCTCGACAGTCGAGCTGGTCAACGCCCTGGAGCAAGAGAAGGCCAGCGGCAGGCCTGGGCAGATTGCCCAGCGGTTGATGTACGCGGACATGGTGATCCTGGATGAGCTGGGCTACCTGCCCTTCAGTGCCTCAGGCGGGGCATTGCTGTTCCATCTGCTGTCCAAGCTCTACGAGCGAACCAGTGTCGTGATCACCACGAACTTGAGCTTCAGCGAGTGGGCAAGTGTGTTCGGGGATGCGAAGATGACGACGGCGCTGCTGGATCGGCTTACGCACCATTGCCACATCCTGGAAACAGGCAACGATAGCTTCCGCTTCAAGCACAGCTCGAGCCAATCCGTTCAGGCAGACGAACCCAAAAAGAAGGAGAAGACCAAGAACTTATCCACACCGTGAGCCGCAAGGCTCGCAAAGAGGGTGGGTCAATATTCGATGGAAATGCCGGGTCAGGATTCCATGGAAATCAACA
>NZ_JADDOJ010000153.1 GCF_015159745.1 Ramlibacter aquaticus
GTATGCGTCCGGCCAAGTCACCTTGACGGCTGCCGGCCTACGGTGAGGACCCTCAGGCCGACGGTGCCCAGCGATGCGGAAGCAGTTCGTCGATCCGGCTGGCCGGGTGTGTCGGCAACCGCTCGAGGACGTCTTTGAGGTACGCGTAGGGCTCGTGCCCATTGATCCGGGCCGTGTGCAGCAGGCTCATGATCGCGGCCGCCCGTTTTCCCCCGCGCAGGCTCCCGGCGAACAGCCAGTTCGACCTCCCGAGTGCGATCGGACGGATGTGGTTTTCGACCCAGTTGTTCGAGATCGGCACGTCGCCATCCTCGACGAAGTGCGTGAGCCCGCTCCAGCGGTTCAGGCTGTAATCGATGGCCTTGCTCGTCGCCGAGCCTGGCGGCACCAATTGGCGCTGCGCCAGCAACCATCGATGGAACACGGCCAGGACGCGTCGAGATTTGCGCTGCCGTATTCGCCTTCGCTCGGCCGGCGTTTCCTCTTCGATGTCCCGCTCAATGCGGAACAGGCTCTGGTGGAACCGCAACGCCTGGCGCCCTACCTCGCTGCCGTGGTTGACCCACAGCTCATGGAACTTACGCCGGGCGTGGGCCATGCACTGCGCTGAGGTGACGCCCTGCTCGAAGCAGGCGCGGTACCCACTGAACCCGTCGGTGACCAGCGTGCCGTTCCAGGCGGTGGCCGTTCCCAGCTTCAGGAACTGCCGCACGTTCTCGCCATTGCGAGTTTCACTGAAGTCGAACACCACGGCCTTCGTCGAGTTGCTGCTCGTGGTGCAGTACGACCACATGTACGCCCGGTGCGTCTTGCCATTGCCAGGCTTGAGCATGGCAACCGGCGTCTCGTCCGCGTGAAGGACAGCGTGGCGCCGCAGCTCCTCGGCCAGCGCATCGACCAGGGGCTGCAGAAGTGCGCCGCATTCGCCCACCCACTGGGCAAGCGTCGAGCGGGCGATGACGTGGCCGGCGCGCATGAAGACGCCTTCCTGTCGATACAGCGGCATGTGGTCGAGGAACTTCGCGACCAGCACCTGGGCCAGCAAGCCGGTGGTAGGAATGCCCTTGTCGATCACGTGTGACGGAACCGGCGCCTGGACGAGCCTTTCGCATTTGCGGCACGCCCATTTGCCCCGCACATGGCGCTCCACCGTGAACACGCCGGGTTGGTAGTCCAGCTTCTCGGCGACGTCTTCGCCGATGCGCAGCATCTGGCAACCGCAAGAGCACAAGGTGTTCGCCGGCTCGTGGTGCACATCGCGCCGCGGCAGGTGCGGTGGCAGTGCCTTGCGCTTCGGAGTCTTCTTGTCGCCCTTGTCCGCGGCGGCATCGACGTCAAGGCCCAGGCGCTTCATCTCCTGGCCAAGCTCGGCCAAGTCGGCATCCAGGGTGTCTTCCAGCAGGCTGCGTTGCTCAGCGCTTCCTGCGAACTTCTCGCTGGTAGCCGCGAACTTCATGCGCTTGAGAACGGCCAGCTCGTGCGTGAGCTTGTCGATCAGGGCCTGCTTGAACGCGGCGTCACGCTCTCGCTGCTGGATCAGTGCATCCTTGGCACGCAGTTGTTCGTCACGTGCCGTCACTTCCGCCATCAGGGCCAGCATCGCCCGCCGCACCTGCGGGTCGAAGGCTTCAAGCTGCTGCGCGCTGATCATGGATGATGATCTTCTCGCATCGGCTCACCCGCAGCATCAGCACATTCGGCAATTGCCGAGCTTCGATGGAGCTGGTCTTAGATCACGCGAATAATTCCCGCCTCGCCGAGGCGCTGCCATGGCAGGCCGAGCGCCAGTGCATCGAGCTGAACCCGGCTCAATCCGACGGTGCCCTCACCGCTTGTCGCCCATGTGAACTTGCCTGCGTTGAGCCGCCTCGCGGCCAACCAGACGCCAATTCCGTCGTGCACCAGGACCTTCATGCGGTTGGCTCGCCGATTGGCGAACAAGTACGCATGATGGGGATGTGCGCTGCCGAAGATGGTGACCACGCGGGCCAACGCGGCTTCCGTCCCGAGGCGCATGTCCAGCGGTTCGACGGCCATCCAAACCGCATCCACCCGGATCACCCGGTGACCTCGCGCAGCCAGGCGGCGCTGCGGCTGTGCATGGGCAGGTTCGCTCGCAATGTCCAACCGTTGCGATGGATCTCCACGTCAACTCGTTCGCTCCTGTGCTCAGGCTCCGGCGTAGGCGCTGCCGGCACCGCGTGGAACGGCAACTGGACGAAGGCGGGCAAGCCCTGATCGCCAGTTGTCCTGGCTTCGCTGATCTCAGCTTCGCGAACCCAACGCCGTAGCATGTTCGCATTCAGGCCGTTGGCCAGCGCCACGGCCGCCATCGAGACGTTCGGCAGTCGTGCCTGCTGCACGGCGCGCGCCTTGAAGTCGTCGGAATGCCGGCGCCACCCGCGCTTGGGTAGGGCTGCGACCTCAGATATTTTTCCGGAAGTGTCCATGTGTCCACGCAAAGTTCGTGGACACAAGCATCTCCGGGTGGAGGTCAAAATTCAATGTGGGATGGCCGGACGGATACA
>NZ_JADDOJ010000154.1 GCF_015159745.1 Ramlibacter aquaticus
CAGCAGTTCCTGCCGGGCGAGTCGGTGCCGCAGCGCTGGTGGACCGCCTTCGGCGACACCACCCTGGATGCGGCCGTGGAGCGCGCCCTGCAGGCCAACCCCGGCCTGGCCGCCAGCCTGGCCACCCTGCGCGCCGCGCAGGAGAGCGTGGCCGCGCAGCGCGCCGCCGCATGGCCCAGCGTGCAGCTGGGCTTGCAGACCGCGCGCGCCAAGGCCGGCGGCACCGGCGCCGGCGCCAACGTGGTCCCTGGCACGCCACCGGCCGGCAGCGACCCGGGCGGCGCCTACAGCTTCCACACCGCGCAGCTCAGCGTGGGCTTCACGCCCGACGTGTTCGGCGGCAACCACAGGCTGGTGGAAGGGCTGCAGGCACAGGCGCAGGTCCAGCGCTTCCAGCTCGAGGCGGCGCGCACCGCGCTGGCCGCCAACGTGGTCGGCGCCGCGGTGCAGGACGCGCTGCTGCGCCGCCAGCGCGCGCTGCTCGAGGCCTCGCTGCAGGACGGCGCGCGCGCGCTGGACGTGGCACGGCGGCAGTGGCAGGCCGGCGCCATCTCGCACCTGGACCTCTCCCTGCAGGAGAACGCGCTGGCGCAGCTGCGCCAGCAGCTGCCGCCCCTGCAGCGGCAGTTCGAGCAGAACCGCGACCTGCTGCAGGCCCTGCTGGGCGACGGCCCGGACGCCCAGGCGCCCGCCTTCGACCTGGACCGGCTCGCGCTGCCCACCCGCCTGCCGCTGGTGCTGCCCGGGGCGCTGGTCGAGCGCAGGCCGGACGTGCGCGCCGCGCAGGCCCAGCTGCAGGCGGCATCGGCCCAGGTGGGCGTGGCCGTGGCCGCGCGGCTGCCGCAGTTCAGCATCAGTGGCGAGCTCGGCGGCGGCGCGGCCACCGTGGCCCAGATGTTCTCCCCGGGCGGCCGCTTCTTCGCGCTCATGGCCGGTGTGCTGCAGCCGGTGTTCGACGCCGGGGCGCTGCAGCACCGGGAGTCGGCCGCGCGCGCGAACCTGGACGCGGCGGCGGCCCAGTACCGCTCGGTGGTGATCGCCGCGCTGCAGAACGTGGCGGACGCGCTGCACGCCCTGCAGGCGGACGCCCAGGCGCTGCAGGCCGCGGGTGAGGCCGCCGAGTCCGCTGTGCGCGCCCGCGACCTGACGCGCCGCCAGTTCGGCCACGGCTACCTGGACCGTGTGGCGCTCATCAGCGCCGAACAGGCCGCGCGCCAGGCGCAGGCCGCCCTGGCCCAGGCGCAGGCCGCACGGCTGGCGGACACCGCCGCGCTGTTCCAGGCCCTGGGCGGCAGCGAACCCCCGGCGCGCTGACACGGCTGGAGGGGGAGGGCACTGGCTCCTTCGCACTGTGCGTGACGGCCGGCAACAGGCGGCCGGCCGCGCAGGACGCCCGGCGCCGCCCCCTACAATTCCCCCATGCTGCTTGAACCGATGCTGTCCCGGTTGCGCCCGGTCCGCGACCTGGGCGAGGCACTCCAGGTGGCATTGCGCGACTTCGTGTCCCTGCACGGCGCGGAGATGGGCGACATCCAGCTTGCCGGCCACGACGGGCTGCTGCGCATCGTCGAATCGCTGGGCGTGAGCCGGGAGTTCCTCGAAACCTTCCGCCAGGTCTCGCCCACCTCGGGCAGCGCCTGCGGCCAGGCCGCGCGCGGCGGCACCACCGTCTTCATCCCCGACGTGGGCCTGGACCCCGAGTTCGCGCCCTACCGCGCCTTCGCGGCCCGGGTGCCGTTCCGCTCGGTGCTGTCCTGCCCCCTGCGGTCGCCCGCCGGTGACACGGTGGGCATGATCTCCGCCCTGTCGGCCCAGCCCTTCGCGCCCACGGCGCTGGAGATGCAGGCCGCGAGCGCGTATGCCGGTGCCCTGGCCGACGTGCTGGCCCGGCTGCTGCACGGCAGGAACACCGCCGACTGGGTCGAGGCCCGGTCGGCGTCCCTGCTGGAAGCCACGCCCTGGCAATGGCCGCGGCTCGCCCTGCACTGAGATGGACCTGCACGGCACGCTCCCGCCCGACATCGTCCAGCCCAGCCTGGCCGTGCGCTTCGTCGGTGGCGGGGCCTTCCTGGAGGCCGTGATCACCGGGCTCGCCAGCCTGGAGGGCGCCCGTGCCGTGCTGCTGCAGACGGCGCGCGAGGCGGCGCAGCGCGACTCGGCACGGGTTCTCATCAACTGCCTGGGCATCCTGGGGCAGACCGCCCAGCACGACCACGAGCAGCTCGGGCTGTTCCTGGCCCAGCACTTCGGCCGGCGCCGCTGCGCGCTGGTGACCGCGCCCAGCAAGATCAAGGGCGTGATGACGGCGGCCGCCCACGTGGCCGGGGCCGACTACCGCGCCTTCCCGGACCGCCCCGCCGCCGTCGCCTGGCTGTCCTCGGCCACGCCGGCCGACTGAAGGCCCGTCCGTCCTCCAGCCC
>NZ_JADDOJ010000155.1 GCF_015159745.1 Ramlibacter aquaticus
GGCGGCAGCAACCTCGCCACCGCACGTTCCTTGAATGCCTTGCCGTACCTTGCCAATTCGTTCTCTCGTCATCGCCCCCGAGTCCTCGATTTCTATCGGGGCGACAACTATTCTGACGCGGGGGGAGGACGACGAAGAATTCGAAGCGCTCCTGCGCAGTGAAGACCACTGATCCATTCATTCCACTGACGGCAAAAGCTCTCCATTCGGGAACGGCTGTGCGCTTTTGTGGATGTCTACCGCACGACATGTTGTAGCCGCCCGCTTCCCGGATGCCGCGCATCCCGACCCTTCTTGAGGTCAACCTGGCCATTGACGGCTTCCTACCCCCATCGCACTTGCTCTCGCGGCAAACTTCCTGTTCAGCGCGTGTTGCGCCGCTTCCTGCCGCTATCGCGCGACCCTGAGAGACATGACTGAGCCAGTCGAGCGGCTACCGGTACAACTCAAGCAGTTCTTTTGGGAACAGCGCGCTGGCCCACGCCGGCGGCTTTTTGGGGAAACACGTGATCTCGCACTCGGTTTTTTCTCGCGAAACGGGAAGGTCTGGCGCCAAGCCGGAGAACGAGGCTGCTGACCTCGTCCACGGCGGAAAACCCTGAGATGGGCGATCCTTTCGCCTCCCTAGCATTGTGGAAGGCGACACGAATGTATTCCTACTCGTACTAAGTCGCTCGCTCCGGGACGAGCAGGTGTTGGGGCGGTCCATCAGTATTCAGGTGTTCCCTGGTGAGCCTCAATGGCTTCATCGATGGGCGGGCCAAGTGGGCGACGGAGATTTGGATGGGATCAGTTCGAGGTTCTCCTTCTAGCGCACGTCAGCTCTCTTCGTCCGCCTCTTCAAACTCGCATTTAGACTCAGCCTTCGAGCTTCCCATAACAATTGCACAGCAGCTGATTAGCCCGCGTAGCAGCGCCCGGCTGGTTCTCGAGGAGGTTCTGCTCCCGTTGTTGCCGCTGCTCCCGCGGCTGTCTCAATCCCGAAATTTTTCTTGGGCGAAACGCAACCCCCTGTTGCTCGACGAACTGGCGATTCACCTGGCGCATGCTGCCTCGCTTTCGCGCATGCAGGCCGAAGAAGTGATCGGGGGTTTCCAGCGCAGCGGCACTGTTGCGGACGAATCTGTCGCGTCATTACAGCCACAGGTCCGATCGTTCTATCGGTTCCACCTACACAGCCACGACAGTGGCGGCGACTTTCACCTGAATAGCGCTGGCCGCCAGCTCGCGGCGCAGTTTCAGCGCACACGACACATTCAGGAGCAGCGCGATGTACTCAAGTGGCGCCCTGAGTTGGTTTCCGCGCTGGACCGCTTGATTCGCGATAACCCGGACTTCCCCGAAGGCCAATTGCATCTGGGGTTCCAGATGCGACAAGGTTCGCTCGACGATGGGCGCCGCTCCGGCAAGATCTATGCGACGGCGATCGCGGCGGCCGAGGATTTGTGGCCTCACGGGTTTCGTGGACGGGTCGCTTGGGCGCAAGAGGGGAACCGTTTTTACCACCGACTGCTTCATCAGCACATGCAGTGGCACATCGTGCACAGTTCTGTGGCCCAGGCGCTCAGGTTGGCACGTAAACAGTTGCGGCTGGATCCACAGGATGCCCTCAGTGTTCGGTTGCATTTGCCTCTTTTGCTGCAGGCCAGCGGCCTGTACGACGCGGCAGACCACGCTCTCGCGGCTATGGGAGACCCTAACGAAGTCGTCGAGCCGCAAGCAGAATTCGTGCGTTGGTTCATGCACATGGCGCGAGGGCGGCCAGTGCAGGCGGTCCGGTCTCTTCTCCTTGCACTGTTCGCCACGCCTCCGCTGCGATCCGTCCTAGCGCATCACGAAGGGGCTGACGCACTTCATTTGGAGGAAAGTCCTGATTCGTTCATTCGCGACGAATGGAGTACGCATCTCTCGGCAGGTCTACGTATCGCTGGAGTGGGGCGCGAGAGCAGTTTCCAAGACTCAATCCGCGAACTTCTCAATGATCGAGGCGTGGAGGCAGCCTTGGATGAACTACGCCAAGGTGAGCAAACCCGCGGGCACGCGCACTTGAATTCCTATCAGCGGGACGCTCGAATGATCGAGTTGGTAGACGAGCTGTATCCGTCCGGCCATCCCACATTGAATTTTGACCTCCACCCGGAGATGCTTGTGTCCACGAACTTTGCGTGGACACATGGACACTTCCGGAAAAATATCTGAGGTCGCAGCCCTACCCAAGCGCG
>NZ_JADDOJ010000156.1 GCF_015159745.1 Ramlibacter aquaticus
CGACGGCGACGGTTGTAGCATTCATGTCGGACTCCTTTCGTTGAAGACCTGATCCCCACGCCAATGAAGACCAGTGCGCCATTTGGACGCGAAAAACGAGAGGAGTCCATCCCATCATTCGACACGGATGCGCAAGTGTGTCTGTCCCTGCGCTGCTCCTGGTATAGGCGCGCCGGTCAAATCGAGCATTAGCCCTCATGCTGGAAGGCAGGTATTTCAATCCTGACGTGTATTTAGAGACGGACTCCGGTCGCGTCTTCACACCTGAGCGAAGCGCTGCGGCGTTTGAACGTGCTTACGCAGATCTGGAGCGCGCCCTCCTTTTGGCTTCGCCAGGCGCACGCTTGTTCGTTGTCGTAGGTGTACAGGGCTCGGGCAAGACCACTTGGGTTCGCGAACACGCAGCAGTCCTGGGCGAATCCGCTTTTTTCTTTGACGCCGCGTTGCCTCGCGCGATTCATAGGGCTCGCGCCGTCGGCATCGCGAAGACCGTTGGCGTTTCAGTAGTCGCCGTTTGGATTCAGGCTACGCTCGAAGCTGCCCTGGCGCGCAACCGGATGAGACGAAATGATCATCGCGTACCCGATTCTGCGATTCAGAGCGTCCACTCGATCATGGAGCGGCCTTCGGTTGCCGAGGGATTCGAAGAAGTGAGGGAGGTGAGAACGTGAGAGGCACGCGGGCCAACCGGTTGTTCGACAAAGATCGTCCGTGCAGCGCTGCCGCTTCGCATCATCAGCCTCCGGCCGGTCAATGCCAAGCTTAGAAAACATATGGCCCTGGATCAAGCACTCGTCGATGCCGCAATTCAGCAAGCGTTGTTGCGCTTCCCCACAGGCTACGCAGGCGCTGCGGCTGTCCGACTGGAAACTGGCCAAATCTTGACAAGCATCTGCTTCGATCCGCCGAACGCAGGAGCTGGCTTGTGCCATGAGACCGGCGCATATTGTGAGGCCAATCGGCTCGGTGCTCGCGTTGTCGCGTCCGTGCGCGTGTCTCGTAGCCAGCCCGACAGGCCGTTCCTTATTCTGACGCCCTGTGGAATCTGCCAGGAACGCCTTGCGTTGTGGGGCGCAGATGTTGAGGTTGCGGTCGCCGTGCCTGGAAATCCAGGGGCTTGGCAATCAAAGCGTCTCCGTGAGATACAGCCCCACTATTGGCGCAACGCCGTCGAAGATGCCGACGAGCTCTGAGGGGGTGGCTGCAACTCCGCGCGGATGGCAGCGACGTCTGGCTTCGCCCGGGATTGCCAGCGCAGGACGCGATAGCCGGCGCTAGCCAGCATCGCATCGCGCTTGGCGTCCTTTCCGCCGTCGTGGGTGCGGTCGTCAAGCTCCACGATAGCGACGATGGCACCACCCGAGCGTCGCTGCGCGACGAAGTCGACGATCTTCTGGGAAAACATGCCGCGCGCTTGAAAGTAAGCCTTGCCGTCCTTGCGCGGAATGGCGGGCTCCAAGAGCGCTCTCATCGAGACTTGGGGACAGAAACGCAGCTCGGGCGCCGCAGCTTCCAGGCGGCCGAGAAATTCGAGCTCGTTCGCGGTGAGGAGAGCCTTCGGTTTGAACTTGACGTCGGCGTTGCCGCTGCCCTCACGCCTCCGCGTGCGTGTGGACTCGCTACCTTGCTGCTCGCACGCGAGCGTGCTGGGGCCAACAAGCGCTATCTCATGCGCTATCAAAGGCGGGTTTGGCCCCTGAAACGACAAAGGCCTTCCGAAGAAGGTCTTTGCGAATCAACAGCTTACGCTGTGTTTGTTTTGGCTCCTCGACCTGGGCTCGAACCAGGCACCTACGGATTCACAGTCGGAGGTCAGCCATCACTTACCGTTGAGTCCAGTCCGAGCTGATCTCAGTGGCTGCCTACGAAGAGGGGCGAACCCAGTAAGGGTGGCTGCTCGGCGTCGGCGGACAGACTGTCGGTTAGGACCAGAGCCAAGCGGGAGAGCCAAATTCCGTGCGGAGCTTGACGGAGTCCCAGTCCGCCATGGAGTTGACCCGGTTCGGTGGACACATCATTCTTTGTGTTCAAGGAGCCGTAAATGTCCAAGGTCAGACCGCCGTACCCGGCGGAATTCAGGCAGCAGATGGTGGAGTTGGTGCGTGCCGGTCGCA
>NZ_JADDOJ010000157.1 GCF_015159745.1 Ramlibacter aquaticus
GGTTCCGTGTTTCGACACGCTGCGCCGCCACCTGGAGGCGGACGCGTGCAGCATGGTGCTGCGCGCCTTCCACCTGGCGGCCAGCCGCCTGGACCCCGGCATGGGCCGCAGCAGTTCGGATGTGGCGCCCGGCTTCTGGACCTCGCGCCGCCTGGTGCCGCTGGTGGGCCTGGCCTACCGGCGCAACCTGGCTTTGCGCCTCTCCGCCTCCACGCAGGGACGGGCCGTGGCGCGCCACCAGCCCGAGGCACCGCTGTGGATCCAGCGCGCGCTGGAGTGCGCCTGCGCGCGCCAGCTCGCGGCCTTGCGCACCCTGCTCGAGGACGCGGGCCAGCCGCGCGGCGCGGAATCCCTGCAGGTGGACACCATCGCCACCTCCTTGTGGGAGGCGAGCCTGGGCCAGTGGCGCGACCTCGCCAGCACCAACCGCTTCGTGCGCCTGATCATGCCGGGCTTCCGTGACCTGCTCGCGGTGGCCTGCCACCGCTACCGCAAGGCCCTGGAGGACGAGCAGCCGGACTGCGCCGCACCGGGGCCCGAGAGCAGCCCACCGGCCGAGGCCGCGGGCCTGCATGCGCAGGGCGTGGTCGCGCTGCCCCGCAGCCCGGTCGGCCGCCCGCGCAGCGTGGACCTGTTCTGCAGCCGCCAGAGCCGGGAAGCGCTCTGGTTCGCGCACAACCTGGCCGACCACTACGCCCGCACCTGCGAGCTGCAGGTGAACCTGTACCTCACCAAGGGCAGCATCTTTGCCGACGTGTTCCGCCTGTTCCAAGGCCCGGAGGACCTGCCCCCGCGGCTGGCGCTGCGCGAATTCCAGAGCTTCGGCGGCCACCCGGCCGGCGACCTCGCGATCGCCATGTTCGGCTCCGATCTGCCCCCGGGCTACCTCGTGCACCGCCGTCGCTGCGGCACGCGGGCCTGGATCTACCGCCTGGCTCCCCTGGGGGTGGACTTGCAGGCCCTGGCCCCGCAGGACCCCCTGGGCTACGAGGTGCTGCTGCCCCAGGGCTTCGCGCCCCTGGGCCACGTGAAGCCGCCGGTGAACCTGCATGCCATGCGGCGCCACATCCACGGCCACCCCGCCCTGCTCGGCCGCTTCCTGGCGGGGGCCGGCGGGCTGCGCGCGCCCGCCCCCCAGGAGGTGACGGTCTACGCCTCGCTGCAGGACGCCGGCGAGCTGCGGCCCTGGCTGCAGGCCTGGCGCCGCTCGCCCCGGCCGGTGCGGGTGCTGGTGCCTTCGCTGCGCTTTCGCAATGTGCTGGCCGAAGACCCGGATCTGCTGGAGAGCGTGGGCCCCGAGACCACCGCCGGGTCCCTGACCGTGGCGGCGCTCGCGCTGCACTCGGTGCCGCACGGCGACCCCATCCTGGCAGCCTGCGATTTCGCCCTCACCGACGACGAGTCGCTGATGGTGCGGGCCCAGGCCGCCGGCGTGCCGCAGCTGTCGCCGCTGCGCCCGGCTGCGCAGAGCCTGTTCGGCCTGGGCGCCACCCATGCGATGGCCCTGGCCTGCAGCCGCAAGACCGTGGACTCGCGGCTCATCCTGCTGGACGAGATCTTGGCGGACTGGGTGTCGCGCCAGGACATGCGGCCGGCCTGGAACGACCTGCTGGCCGCGCTGCCGGTGCTGCAGCAACTGGGCGCCGAACTGGCCCAGGACTTCGCGGCGGCCGCGCATGTGGGCGACTGCGCCCTGGCGATGGCATGAGCCGGGGCGGGGCGGCGGCGTCAGCGGGCGGCTGCAGGACCGCCCGCGACGGCCATGCGCAGCCAGAGCCCTTCGGCGCCGTTCGTGGCGAGCCCGAGGGACGCGCCGTCCAGCCCCAGGGCCTCGCGCACGGCTTGCAGCTGGCCCAGGGCCGCGGCGAGGTCGCAGGCCCCGCCCGCGCCGGTGGCCCTGGGCCAGCTGCAAGC
>NZ_JADDOJ010000159.1 GCF_015159745.1 Ramlibacter aquaticus
CCGCGCGCTCCGCGTCAGTGAGCTCGATGTTGCTGGTGCGGGTATATGCATTGGGCATGAGGCATCTCCGAGGATGCCTCATCCCATGCAGTTTTCGTGCCTATGAATTAGCGGGACAGGACACTAGGCGCACATACATGAGCGATGCGACCGGCCCTGAAACGCGCGGGCCCGCGACATTCAGGGAGTGCCGTCGTCTCAGCTACCAAAAGTCCACACGATTGCGCTAGCCGCTAGACAATAGAGGCCAAAGAGATACCAGCGCCCGGCCTCAAGCCAACGCGACAGCCACCTGAGCGCCAGCAGGCCGGCGACAAAGCTGAAGGCCATCCCTTCGATGCCTGGCAGAAACAGGAGTCCAGTGGCGTCAGCGGAGCCAGATAGAGCTTGCGCTTTCATGAGGCGCCATCCCTCACGGACAATGACGGGCGGGGTCAGCACGACGGCCAGCAGAAAGCTGAATTCTTCAGCTTGCCTGCGGCCGACCCCGAGAAGCATCCCGGCAGAAATCGTCGCGCCTGACCTGGAGAAGCCCCGGAAAGGCAAGCACAGGCCCTGCACTGCGCCTATCCAGGCGGCACGCCTCAGATTGAGGTCGCCTGACGCACGCGTGGATGCGCGCGAGGACACCAAGATCAGTAAGCCGGCAGCCACCAGGGCCGCAGCGATCAGCTGTGTGTTCCCGAAGAGGCTTTCGATCTCAAAGCTGCTTGAGCCCTGCGTCAGGCTGTGCTTGAGAGCCTGCAATATCCCGAAGCCGATCACCCCTGTCGCGGCGGTGGACAGTGCGATCCGTGCGGCAGTATCTCGAAAGGCCGCCCAGGAGCTGAAAAACGCCCGGCGCCACGCAGCCCAGAAATAAGCGATCACGGCGAACATCGTGCCGGTGTGCAGCATGACCAGCAGAAAGGTCATTTGCGGAGACGACGGATCAAGCCCCATCCATTTTTCGGCCAGGATGACGTGTGCCGAACTGGAGACAGGTAGAAGTTCGGCGGCCCCTTGGACCAGCGCGAGGAGGACGATCTGAAGCAAAGTCATGTGAATCCTTGGAGCAGCATTATCGGTGGGCCTGAGCAGATTGGCCCAACCGCAGTTCTGGCCGCTATGGGGTTCGGACGCGTTCGCGGCGCCATCAATCAGTTCGCAAGCCGAACTCATCGTTGCACAGCCAGTTGATATGAGCCAGGTGCCTCGGCGCTAAGCAAGGCACGATCTCAGTTGAGGCGAAAATTCTCACCACCGGGGGTCAAATGCGACGGGCGAGCAAGAGGCCGTAGCTCATCTTTTTGTCGTGTGCTAAGCATCCGGCCAGGGAATCTACGCACGATGTTTAGCCCCAAACTCCTGGGCTTGAGGGGCGGCATTCACTCGGGCAGACCCAGCGGCCAGCGACAAGTTCGTGGATGCGATCGACAGCAAGAGCTGATCGTTTATTCTGCCCGGATATTCATGCGGGTCGCCGACGGTCCTTACTCGGTTTGGATTTGGCCATAGGTCTCTCGAGGCTGGAGCAATGTCGCCACCCGTGCTTCTCGGACGGGCTCCAAGTTCAAGTCCGCGCACCAATGCTGGCCGGCTTTGCCGGCCACTTTACGGGGTGGCAACGCAAACTATTGATCTTCTCTAAACACATGACAACCGTTGTGTCGCTCTTGCGTTATGTCTTCAGGCTTGTTCCTGGAGAATATGGGTATGGTGCAAAAGCGATTGAGCGAGGCGGCCAAGAAGCGAATGCGTG
>NZ_JADDOJ010000015.1 GCF_015159745.1 Ramlibacter aquaticus
GCCCCGCCGATCCCCACGTTGACCTTGCCCGTGCCCTCGCAGGTGGGGCAGGGCTTGCCGTCTTGCCGCCCGCTGCCGCCGCAATCGGGGCACAGGTCCTCGCCGGTGCCCGGCGCGCCCTCGGGGGCCTCGTCGCCGGGCTTCATCCGCGGGACGGCGGGTGCGCTGACGCCCTGCACGTGCGGCGCCCCCGGTCCCGCGGCGGCGCGCGCCGGGCCTGCGCCGGCCCGCCCGGGGGGCGCCCCAGTGCCGGGCTCGCCGCCGCGGACCTCGGCCGCGTCCTGCGAGGCCCGGTCGATGTCGATGGCGGCGCCCGGGTCTTCTTCACCGGCCACCGATTCGCCCAGGTCGGCGGCGTCCGTGCCGGGTGCGCCACCCAGCGGGGCCGTGGAAAACGGAGAGTTCATGCGGCCATTGCACCGCAGGCGCGCACATCGCGGGCCCCGCCGCGCTGCAAGAGTCGTAACGGTCCGCGGCCCGGCCGTGGGCCGGCCTGGGCCCGGCACCCGCGGCACAATCGGCGCATGGCCACCATCCGCTCCGCCCTGCCCTCCGACGAAGCCGACTGGCGCACGCTGTGGCGCGGCTATTGCGATTTCTACGGCCAGGACCTGCCCGAGGCGGTCACCCAGCGCACCTGGCAACGCATCCTGGACCCGGACTCGGCCTTGATGTGCCTGGTGGCCGAGCAGGACGGCCGGGTGCAGGGCTTCGCGAACTGCGTGGTGCACGAGAACACCTGGGAGGTGCAGCCGGTCTGCTACCTGGAGGACCTGTTCGTGAGCCCGCAGGCCCGGGGCCAGGGCTTGGGCGGCGCCTTGCTGGACTGGCTGCGCAATGCCATGCGCGCGGAAGGCTGGGCCCGCCTCTACTGGATGACGCGGCGCGACAACGCACGCGCGCGCAGCCTGTACGACCGCTTCGCGCAGGCCGACGATTACGTTCGGTACGTGATTCAGCAGCGCTGAGGCACGGGCCGGCGGCCGGTGCCCCGCATCCTCAGCGGGCGCTGCGCTTGCGGGTGGGCGACTGGACCAGGCGCACCCCGTGCTCTTCGAGATATTCCCGGATCAGCCGCCGCATCACCTGCGAGGGCGTCATCTCCTGGGAATGGCAAAGCTTCTCGAACGCTGCCTTGCGGCCGGGGTCGATGAGTACGGTCAGCCGCGCGGTCTTGTTCTCCATGGGCGAGTCTCGATGTGCATCAGATTCTAATGCGCAGCGGCTCGCCTTTTTCAACCGGCCGACTTTGTCCCTCCAGCCGAAGGCACGGCAACCCCGTGCTTCTCCAGGTATTGGCGGATCAGCTGTCGGACCACCTGTGATGCGTTGAGGTCCTGTTCCGAGCACAGCGCCTCGAAGGCGCGCTTCTTGTCGGGGTCGATCAGGACCGTCAGTCTTGCCTTGTCTTCCATGTGCAATAACCGATGAATAACATGATAATACTCTGCACTAGGCCATTGGTTCCCGCCATGTCTGCGATTCGCATGCGGACGCAAGATGCATCCGCCTCCAACGGCGTGGTGCGTCCGTCCCGCGCGTAGGACACCGCCGCATCCGCGTCCGCAATCGACCCGCCACGCGGAAGGCGCACCAATAATCCTTCACTGGTGTCTCCGTCCACGCTCACTTCCCCCGCGAACCCCGGCCTGCGCGTTCCGGGTGGCGATCCGTCTTTTGAAGACCGGTTCCGCCGACTCGTTGAATCCGTCATCGACTACGGCATCTTCATCCTGGACCCGCAGGGCCGGGTGATGTCCTGGAACTCGGGCGCCGGCAAGCTGCAGGGCTACACGGCGGATGAGATCGTGGGCCAGCATTTCTCCATCTTCTATCCGCCCGAGCTGGTCGCCAGCGGCTGGCCCGACGAGGAACTGCGGCGCGCGGTGGAGTTCGGACGCCTCGAGGACGAGGGCTGGCGCATACGCAAGGACGGCAGCCGCTTCTGGGCCAACGTCACCATCACGCCCATCCACGACGGCCAGGGGCGGGTCGCCGGCTTCGCCAAGATCACGCACGACCTCACGGAACGGCGCGCGCACGAGGAGGCCTTGCGGATCAGCGAGGAGCGCTTCCGGCTGCTCGTCAGCAGCGTGCGCGACTACGCGATCTTCATGCTGGACGAGGACGGCTTCATCCGCAGCTGGAACAGCGGCGCCCAGGCCATCTACGGCTACACGCCGGCCGAGGCCATAGGCCGCCATTTCGGCATCCTGTACACGCCCCATGACCAGCAGGCCCGCAAGACCGAGATCGAGCTGGCGGCGGCGCGCAACCACGGCCGTTGCGAGGACGAAGGCTGGCGCGTGCGCAAGGACGGCACGCTCTACTGGGCCGACGTGGTCATCACCGCCATGCACGGGCCGCAGCAGCACCTGCTGGGCTTCGCCAAGGTGACGCGGGACATGACCGAGCGGCGGCGCCTGGAAGAGCTGGAGCGCTCCAGCCGGCGCATGAACGAATTCCTGGCCATGCTCGCGCACGAGCTTCGCAACCCGCTGGCGCCCATACGCAACGCGGTGACCGTGATGCAACTGGAGCCGCTGGAAAGCCCGACGCTGCGCAACTGCCGCGACATCATCCATCGCCAGCTCACCCATGTGACCCGCCTGGTGGACGACCTGCTGGACATCGGGCGGCTCGCGAGCGGCAAGATCAAGCTTCGGCCCGAGGTGCTCAGCCTGTCGGAAGTCGTCTCGCGCAGCGTGGAGGCGGCGCGCCCGCTGGTCGAGTCGCGGCACCACCGGCTGCAGGTGGTGCAGCCGCCGGCGCCGGTGTTCGTCAACGGCGACGGCACGCGCCTGGCGCAGATCCTGCAGAACCTGCTGGTGAACGCCGCCAAGTACACGCCCGACGGCGGACGCATCGTGATCCGCGTGCAGCCCGGCGAAGGGCACGTGCACGTCACCGTCGAGGACAACGGGCGCGGCATCGCCCCGGACGAGCTGGAGGCCATCTTCGAGCTGTTCCGCCAGGGCGGCGAGCACACCCCCAACGAGAGCGGTCTGGGCATCGGCCTGACCCTGGCACGATCGCTGGCGGAGATGCATGGCGGCTCGCTGGAGGCGCGCAGCGCCGGGCCGGGCCACGGCAGCAGTTTCACCCTGAGGCTGCCCACCGTGCCGCCCAAGCCCTCCGAGGACTCCGACCCGGCCGAACGCCCACCCGGGGGCCAGCGCGTGCTGGTGGTGGACGACAACCGGGACGCGGCGGACACCACGGCCGCGGTGCTGCGCATGCTGGGCCATGAAGCCGGCTGCGCCTACTCCGGGGCCGAGGCGCTCGCGCTCGCGCCGGACTTCTCGCCCCAGGTCGTGATCCTGGACCTGGCCATGCCCGACATGTCGGGCTTCGAGGCCCTGGCCGGCCTGCGGCGGCAGGCCGGCGGGAACTCGCGCTTCGTGGTCGCCATGACGGGCTACGGCGCCGCCGAGGACCGGCAGCGCACCCGCGACGCCGGCTTCGACGCCCACCTCACCAAGCCGGTGGAACTGGACGCGCTGGTGAAGCTGCTGGGCGAGGCCGGCGGCCGCGCCACCGGTTGAGCAGCTGCGCGCGCCAGCCCCCGCCTCAGTTGCGCGGTTCGCCCTCGGCGTTCACCGCCAGCGTGGGACCCGGGGCGCTGGTCATCTGCACGCGGTGCTCGACGCCGCGCCAGTTGTAGGTGACGTCCCAGTAGTCGGGCGCTGCATTGCTGACGTTCTCGCAGCGCTGCACGTCGCGCGAGCCGGCCGGCGGCGCGGCGCCATTGGCGACGTTGCTGCCCACGGCCGCGCCGGCCACCACGCCGACGCCCGTGGCCACGTCGCGGCCCGCGCCGCCCCCCACCTGATGGCCCAGGATGCCGCCGACGATGCCGCCGATGATGGCGCCGGGCACGTTCGGCTGGGCCTGCTGCGGCGCCACCTGCTGGCGCTCGACCCAGCAGCGCTGCGTGGGCGGGCCCACCACGGCCCGCACCGAGGTCACCGGGGCCTGGTACACCGTCTCGCCACTGCGGCGCTGCCAGGGCTGCTGCGGGGGCAGCACAGGCGCCACCGGCTGCGGCACCACCGCCACGGTGGGCGGCGGGCCTCCCTCGTCGCCGTAGCGGCGCCCCGGCTCCAGCGGGCGGGCCGAGGAGATGCGGTGGTTCAGGCCGATCTCGCGCAGGGACGGGTAATTGCCGCGCAGCAGGACGACGCAGCGGCCCTGGAAGCGAACGTCCTCGCACACCTCCCAGCGGCCGTGGTCGATCACCACCGAAGCGGCACGGTCGTTGAAATCGATGCGGTTGAAGTTCCAGAGCCTGTCGTCGATGGTGACGGAGCGGCCCCGGAAGCCCTCATGCTCGTAGAAGGTGATCTGCGCCGCGGCGTGGCCGGCGGCCACGAGCGCTGCAGCGGCCACGGCCGCGCGGATGGACAAGGGGGTCATGCACTCTCCTGTTGTGTGAGGGGCCTCGCGGCCCACCCCTCATTCAACGCACGACCGCCAGCCCATGCGGACCCGGGCCGGGTGACAGCGAGGTGAAGTTCTGTCAGGCCGCGCGGCTTTTTGCAAAAAGCTCGCGGTACTGCTCGCGCAACAGGTTCTTCTGAACCTTGCCCATGGTGTTGCGCGGCAGTTCGTCGGCGACGAAGCAGCGCTTGGGGATCTTGAAGTTCGCCAGCTGCGCCTTGAGGGTGGAGATCAGGCGTTCGCCGTCGAGCTGGGCGCCGGGGCGCCCGATCACCACCGCCACGCCGACCTCGCCGAAATCCGGATGGGGCACGCCCACCACGGCGCTTTCGGCCACGCCGCTCATTTCGTTGATGCAGGATTCGATTTCAGCCGGATACACGTTGTAGCCGCCGCTGATGATGAGGTCCTTGCTGCGGCCCACGATGGTCACGTAGCCCTGCGCGTCGACCTTGCCCACGTCGCCGGTCTTGAACCAGCCGTCCGGGCTGAATTCCTCGCGCGTCTTCTCGGGCATCTGCCAGTAGCCCTTGAAGACATTGGGCCCCCGCACCTGGATGCCGCCGATCTCGCCGACCGGCACGTCCTGGCCGTGGTCGTCGCGCACGCGAAGTCCCACACCCGGCAGCGGGAAGCCCACCGTGCCGCCGCGGCGCTCGCCGTCGCCGGCGCGGTAGGGGTTGGAGGTCAGCATGATGGTCTCGCTCATGCCGTAGCGCTCGAGGATGGTGTGGCCGGTACGCGCCTTCCACTCGTTGAAGGTCTCGATCAGCAGCGGCGCGGAGCCGCTGATGAAGAGCCGCATGTTCGCCACCGCCTCGCGCGTCAGCGCGGGCTCGGCCAGCATGCGAACGTAGAGCGTGGGCACGCCCATGAAGACCGTGGCCTCGCGCAGTTTCGCCACCGCCAGCCTGGCGTCGAACTTGCCCAGCCAGATCATGCGGCTGCCGTTGAGCAGTGCGCCGTGCAGCGCCACGAAGAGTCCGTGCACGTGGAAGATCGGCAGCGCATGCACCAGCACGTCGCCAGGCACCCAGCCCCAGTAGTCGCGCAGAACCCGGGCGTTGGACAGCAGGTTGCCGTGCGTGAGCATGGCGCCCTTGCTGCGGCCCGTGGTGCCGCTGGTGTACAGGATGGCCGCCAGGTCGTCCTCGGCCACGACGGCGCATTCGTGCTGGTCGCTGTGGTGCATCGCGCGCTCGAGAAGGCTGCCCGTGCGGTCGTCGCCCAGCGTGAAGACATGGTGGGTGCCGGCCTTGAAGGCGATGCGGCTCACCCAGCCGAAGTTCTTCGGCGTGCACACCACCACCGCGGGGCTGGCATTGCCCACGAAATACTCGATCTCGCCGGCCTGGTAGGCCGTGTTGAGGGGCAGGAACACATGGCCCGCACGCAGCGTGGCCAGGTAGAGCATCACGGCCTCGACCGACTTTTCCACCTGCACCGCGATGCGCGAGCCCGGCGGCAGGGCCAGGCCCTGCAGCAGGTTGGCCATCATGGCCGAGCCGCGCTCCAGGTCGCGCCAGGAATAGGCCAGGCCGCTGTCGGTGTCGATTGCGACCTCGTCAAGGTTCGCGGGGAAGGCCGCACGCAGGGCGGCGAACAGGTTGTGCTGTCTCATGGTTGCTGGAAATCGGGTTTTCTCTTCTCGATGAAGGCCATCACGCCCTCCCGGTGCTCAGCCGTGCGGGCGTAACTGTACGCGCCTTCCAGGATGGCCGCCGGTACGGCCCGCGCCAGGGCCCCCAGGGTGCGCTTGTTGAGGCGGGCCGCCTGCGGCGCCAGAGACGCGATCCGGCGCACCGTGGATTCAGCGGCCGCGTGCAGTTCCTGCGCGGGCAGCACGCGGTTGAGGAAGCCGCGCGACTTCATCTCCTGCGCGTCCAGCACCGCCGCGTCGAGCAGGAACTCGCGCGCCGTCAGTGCGCCCACGGCCTGCGCCACCAGGGCCGCCTCGCGCGGGGCCATGGGGAAGCCCAGGCGTGCGATGGGCGCGCCGAAGCGGGCGCCGGCCTCGGCGTAGCGCAGGTCGCAGCAGCTGGCGATCTCCACCCCCGCGCCCATGCAGGCGCCTTCGATGCAGGCCACCAGGGGCAGCTCGCAGGCCAGCATGGCCGACAGCCCGCCCCAGACGTCCTCCTCGTGGAAGGCGGCGAGCGAGGCCTCGTCGAAGCGGAACGCCGGGTATTCGGCGATGTCGCCGCCGGCGCAGAAGGCGGCGCCCTCCCCGGCCACGAGCACGCAGCGCAGGCCGGGGGCCGTCTGCAGGAACTGGAAATGGGCGCGCAGCTCGCGCCACATGCTGCGCGACATCGCGTTCAGTTTGCCGGGATGCGCCAGGGTGACGCGGGCCAGCGGTCCCTCGATCGAAAGGCGGACGGTGCCTGCCATGCGGGTGTCTCCTCGGGCGCCATTGTGCCGGGGCCGGCGCCCGGCCCCGCCCGCGCCCGCCGGCCGCTGCCGACCGCCCTCAGGCCGTGCGGGTGGTGGCGCGCGGGGCGGGCCGCGAGCCGGCCCACAGGTACAGGCCGATGCCGGCGAGCACCATGGGCACGCACAGCCACTGGCCCATGGACAGGCCCAGGCTCAGCAGGCCCAGGAAGGCATCGGGCTCGCGGAAATACTCGGCAGTAAAGCGCAGCACGCCGTAGCCCACCAGGAACACGGCCGCGACTTGCGCGGGCTTGCGTTCCTTGCGGGCGTACAGCCAGAGCAGCATGAACAGCAGCAGGCCCTCCAGCAGGAACTGGTAGACCTGCGAGGGGTGCCGCGGCACCATGGAGCCGCTCTGCGGGAAGATCATCGCCCAGGGCAGCGAGGGGTCGGCCGGCCGGCCCCAGAGCTCACCGTTGATGAAGTTGCCCACCCGGCCGGCCGCGAGGCCCGTGGGCACGCAGGGGGCGATGAAGTCCATCACCTGCCAGAAGGGCTTGCCGCGCGAGCGCGAGAACCACCACTGCGAGACGATCACGCCCAGCATGCCGCCGTGGAAGCTCATGCCGCCCTGCCAGACGAAGAACACCTCCAGCGGATGGGCGGCGTAGTAGCCGGGCTTGTAGAACAGGCAGTACCCCAGCCGCCCGCCCAGCACGACGCCGAGCACGCCGAGGAAGAGCATGTCCTCCACGTCCCGGGGCGACCACGCGCCCGGGCCCTGGATGGATGCGAAGGGCTCGTGCTTCAGGCGCAGGCGCGCCAGCAGCATGAACAGGCCGAAGGCGGCGAGATAGGTGAGTCCGTACCAGTGAATGGCGACCGGCCCGACCTGCAAGGCGATCGGGTCGATGTGGGGATACATGAGGGCCATGGGGGCGTATTGTGGGGCCAGCCGGGATGCCACGGGCCCCGGGCGGGGGCTGGCTTCGCGCCTGCCCAGCCGTGCGCGTGCCGGCCGCCCCGCGCCCCTACGCGCCCGGCGGCGGGGACAGCCCCGGACGCGCAGCCGCCGTCTCGCGGGCGAAGGCGATGAAGCGCTCCAGCACCGGGGGCACGGCGGCCGGCGACCAGACCAGGCTGGTCTCGCACACCGGCACGGCCACGCCGCGATGGGCCGGCTGGCGGTAGGCCACGCCGGGCCGCTGGAACTGGCGCACGCTCTCGGGCACCCAGGCCAGCCCCAGGCCCGCCGACACCAGGTTGACGATGGTCTGCATCTGGATCGCCTCCTGCGCCACCTCGGGCGAGCGCCCGGCGGCGTGGTACATCGCCACGATCGCGTCGTGCAGGGAGGGCAGGCTGCGGCGCGGGAAGATCACCAGCGGCTCGTCGAGCACGCGGCGAAGGGCCGGCGCGCGCGCGGCCGCCAGCGCGTGCTGCTCGGGCAGGGCCAGCACCAGCGGTTCGCGGGCGATGCGCAGGTGCGCCAGGCCAGGCGGCTCGAAGCCGGGCGAATGCAGGATGACGCCGGCGTCCACCTCGCCCCGTGCCAGGGCGTCGAGCTGCACGTCGCCCGTGGCCTCGACCAGCTCGAAGGCGACCTGCGGGTGCAGGGCGCGGAACTCACGCACCCAGGCCGGCAGCAGGCCGAAACCCACCGTGGAGACGAAGGCCAGGCGCAGCCGCCCGCTTTCGCCGCCGGCCGCCGCGCGCGCGCGCTCCGGCAGCATCCGGGCGCGCGCCAGCAGCTCGCGCGCCTCGGGCAGCAGGGCCTCGCCCACCGCGGCCAGCCGCACGCTGCGCTTGTTGCGTTCGAACAGGCGCGCGCCCAGCAGCGCCTCCAGCTGGGCGATGCCCTGCGTCAGCGGCGGCTGCGTCATGTGCAGGCGCGCGGCCGCGCGGCCGAAGTGCAGCTCTTCGGCCACGGCCAGGAACTGGCGCCACAGGCGCAACTCGATCAGCGGCTCATTCATATACCAAGCATATTACTGGAGTCGATTTATTGGATTGGAAAGAATCACAGGCAGGGCGCATACTCGCCCGCATCCAACCCGCCAGGAGATTCGTTCGTGGAAGAAAAGCCGATCCAGATCAACCGCCGCAGCGCCAACATCACCGAAGGCAAGTCGCGCGCACCCAACCGCTCCATGTACTACGCGATGGGCTACGAGGAAAGCGACTTCCGCAAGCCCATGGTGGGCGTGGCCAACGGCCACAGCACCATCACGCCCTGCAACAGCGGCCTGCAGAAGCTGGCCGATGCCGCCATCGCCGGCATCGAGGAAGCCGGCGGCAATGCCCAGGTCTTCGGCACGCCGACGATCTCCGACGGCATGGCCATGGGCACCGAGGGCATGAAGTACTCCCTGGTCAGCCGCGAGGTGATCTCGGACTGCATCGAGACCTGCGTGCAGGGCCAGTGGATGGACGGCGTGGTGGTCGTCGGCGGCTGCGACAAGAACATGCCCGGCGGCATGATGGGCATGCTGCGGGCCAACGTCCCGGCCATCTACGTCTACGGCGGCACCATCCTGCCCGGCAGGTGGAAGGGCGAGGACCTGAACATCGTCAGCGTGTTCGAGGCCGTGGGCCAGAACGCCGCCGGCAAGATGAGCGACCAGGAGCTCAAGGACATCGAGCAGCACGCCATTCCCGGCACCGGCTCCTGCGGCGGCATGTACACGGCCAACACCATGTCCTCGGCCTTCGAGGCCATGGGCATGTCCCTGCCCTACTCCTCGACGATGGCCAACCCCCACGACGAGAAGATGAACTCGGCCAAGGAATCGGCCCGCGTGCTGATCGAGGCCATCAAGAAGGACCTGAAGCCGCGCGACATCGTCACGCGCAAGTCCATCGAGAACGCGGTCGCCGTGATCATGGCGACCGGCGGCTCGACGAACGCGGTGCTGCACTTCCTGGCCATCGCGCACGCGGCCGAGGTCGAGTGGACCATCGACGACTTCGAGCGCGTGCGCCAGCGCACCCCGGTCATCTGCGACCTCAAGCCCTCGGGCAAGTACCTGGCGGTGGACCTGCACCGCGCCGGCGGCATCCCGCAGGTGATGAAGCTGCTGCTAAACGCCGGCCTGCTGCACGGCGATTGCATGACCATCACGGGCAAGACCATCGCCGAGACGCTGAAGGACATCCCCGATGCGCCGCCGGCCGGCCAGGACGTGATCCGCCCCATCGCCGAGCCCATGTACAAGCAGGGCCACCTGGCCATCCTCAAGGGCAACCTGTCGCCCGAAGGCTGCGTGGCCAAGATCACCGGCCTGAAGAACCCGGTCATCACCGGCCCGGCGCGCGTGTTCGACGACGAGCAGTCCGCGCTCAAGGCCATCCTGGACGGCAAGATCAAGCCGGGCGACGTGATGGTGCTTCGCTACCTGGGCCCCAAGGGCGGCCCCGGCATGCCGGAGATGCTGGCGCCCACGGGCGCCCTGATCGGCGCCGGCCTGGGCGAGAGCGTGGGCCTGATCACCGACGGCCGCTTCTCCGGGGGCACCTGGGGCATGGTGGTGGGCCACGTGGCGCCCGAGGCCGCGGTCGGCGGCACCATCGCGCTGGTGAACGAGGGCGACTCCATCACCATCGACGCGCACCAGCTGCTGCTGAACCTCAACGTCCCCGACGAAGAGATCGCGCGCCGCCGCGCGGCATGGAAGGCACCGGCCCCGCGCTACACGCGCGGCGTGCAGGCCAAGTTCGCGTTCAACGCGTCCAGCGCCAGCAACGGCGCCGTGCTCGACAACTATTGATCCAGAGGTCGGGCGCCCCAGGCGCGCAGGGCCAAGCCCTGCGCCCTTCCATGGTCACCACGGAACCGGCTTTGCCGGGCCGTCGGTGACGCCCCCTTGAGGGGGAAGCGCCGCAGGCGCTTCGGGGGTGGCTCATCTTCTTGTCTTGATCCCGATGTTCGCCTTGGCCTTGTCGATGCGGGCCTGCTTCTTCACGTTCTCGCGTTCCACGGCCTTGCGCTTGGTGTAGCCCGACCAGTCGGCCCAGGCCCACCAGGCCACGGCAGCCCCGAAAGGTGCCAGCACCATCCACCAGGCCCAGCCCGCGACGGGGCCGAACTCCAGGTACTTCATGGCCAGCAGGATGACCCCGAGCCCGAGCAGATACATACGTCTTTCTCCAAGGATGAGCGGCGAAGCGGCACCGGCTGTGGGGTTGTTGTCCCGGGGTCAACCGGGGCCACTACAATCGCGTTAAAAGCAATGTAACCCAACCTCTCACGGAACCTCAAATGAAGAGCACCCTGATCGCCCTGCTGGCCGTCGCTGCCCTGCCCGCCATGGCCGCCGACGGCATGGCCCTGGCACAGTCCAAGAACTGCCTGGCGTGCCACGCCGTGGACAAGAAGCTGGTCGGTCCCGCCTACAAGGACGTGGCCGCCAAGTACGCCGGCCAGAAGGATGCCGCCGCCAAGCTGGCGGACAAGATCATGAAGGGCGGTTCCGGCGTCTGGGGTCCCGTGCCCATGCCCGCCAACACGCAGGTGAACGCGGCCGAGGCCAAGCAGCTGGCCGAGTGGGTGCTGTCGCAGAAGTAAGCCTTCCGCGATCCCCGGCAAGGCCCGCCTCGGCGGGCCTTTTGCTTGGGCAACACGCCGCATGAAAAAAGGCCCGCATCTGCGGGCCTTGTCGTTTCCGGGTGCGGGCGTCAGTTGGTTTGCGCCAGCTGCTCCAGGATGGCCGGGTTCTCCAGCGTGGAGGTGTCCTGCGTGATGGCCTCGCCCTTGGCGATGGAGCGCAGCAGGCGGCGCATGATCTTGCCGGAGCGGGTCTTGGGCAGGTTATCGCCAAAGCGGATGTCCTTGGGCTTGGCGATGGGCCCGATCTCCTTGGCGACCCAGTTGCGCAGCTCGTTGGCGATCTGTTTGGCTTCCTCGCCGGTGGGGCGCGGCCGCTTGAGCACGACGAAGGCGCAGATCGCCTCGCCGGTCAGGTCGTCCGGGCGGCCCACCACCGCGGCTTCGGCCACCAGGTCGGTCTTGGCGACCAGCGCGGACTCGATCTCCATGGTGCCCATGCGGTGGCCGGAGACGTTCAGCACGTCGTCGATGCGGCCGGTGATGCGGAAATAGCCCCGGTCGGCGCTGCGCACCGCGCCGTCGCCCGCGAGGTACAGGCCCTTGAGCTCCTCGGGGAAGTAGCTCTTCTTGAAGCGCTCGGGGTCGTTCCAGATGGTGCGGATCATGGACGGCCAGGGGCGCTTGACCACCAGGATGCCGCCGGCCCCGTTGGGCACGTCATGGCCGGCCTCGTCGACGATGGCGGCCATGATGCCGGGCAGCGGCAGCGTGCAGGAGCCCGGCACCAGCGGCGTGGCACCCGGCAGCGGCGTGATCATGTGGCCGCCGGTCTCGGTCTGCCAGAAGGTGTCCACGATGGGGCAGCGCTCGCCGCCCACATGGCGGTGGTACCACATCCAGGCCTCGGGGTTGATCGGCTCGCCCACCGAGCCCAGGATCCGCAGCGAGGACAGGTCCCAGTTCTTCGGATGCACCTTCTCGTCGCTGTCGGCGGCCTTGATCAGGGAGCGGATGGCCGTGGGCGCGGTGTAGAAGATCGTCACCTTGTGCTTCTCGATCATCTGCCAGAAGCGGCCCGCGTTCGGGTACGTCGGGATGCCTTCGAAGACCACCTGCGTCACGCCGGCGGCGAGCGGGCCGTAGGCGACGTAGGTGTGGCCGGTGATCCAGCCGATGTCGGCGGTGCACCAGAAGACGTCGCTGGGCTTGACGTCGAAGGTCCACTGCATGGTGAGGTTGGCCCACAGCAGGTAGCCGCCGGTGGCGTGCTGCACGCCCTTGGGCTTGCCGGTGGAGCCCGAGGTGTAGAGGATGAACAGCGGGTGCTCGGCGCCCACGGGCTCGGGCGCGCAGGTGGTCGACTGGCCCTGCAACACCTCGTCGAAGGTCTTGTCGCGCCCGGCCACCATGTTGCAGGGCGTCGCCGTGCGCTGGAACACCAGCACCGACTTGATGCACTCGCAGCCGCCCATGGCGATGCCCTCGTCCACGATGGACTTGAGCGGCAGTTCCTTGCCGCCGCGCATCTGGAAGTTGGCGGTGATCACGGCCACGGCGCCGGCGTCGATGATGCGCTCGTTCAGCGCCTTGGCCGAAAAGCCGCCGAAGACCACGCTGTGCGTCGCGCCGATGCGGGCGCAGGCCTGCATGGCGATGACGCCCTCGATGGTCATCGGCATGTAGACGATGACGCGGTCGCCCTTCTTGATGCCCTGCGCCTTGAGCGCGTTGGCGAACTGGCTCACGCGGGCGAGAAGTTCCTTGAAGGTGACGGTGGTGACCTTGCCGTCGTCGGCCTCGAACACGATGGCCGCCTTGTTCTCCGTCGGCGTGCCCATGTGCTTGTCCAGGCAGTTGGCCGAGGCGTTGAGCTCGCCGTCGTCGAACCACTTGTAGAAGGGGGCATTGGACTCGTCCAGCACGCGGCTGAAGGGCTTGTTCCAGACCACGTTCTCACGCGCCAGCCGGGCCCAGAACCCCTCGAAGTCCTGCTCGGCTTCGCGGCACAGGGCCTCGTACCCGGCCATGCCGGAGATGCGGGCCGCCTTGACCACCGCCTCGGGGGGCGGAAAGACGCGGTTTTCGACCAGGACGGATTCGATGTTGCTGCTCATGGCATTGTCTCCACTGCACAAGTTGGTTTGCGGCGCAACTGTCGGGTGCCGCACTTACACGCCACTGACGCTGGGGGCCTGCGCGCCATTCCTAACACGGGCCTGACAAAGCGGCGACGGGGATGTCCCGGACGCAACCCATCCGTAGAATGCACGCAAACCCGGACCCACGCATGGACCCCCAGCAACAGCCCCGACCCGCTCCCAGGCTCAGGCCCCTGCCCGGCCTGATCTTCGCCAGCCGCTGGCTGCAGCTGCCACTCTACCTGGGCCTGATCGCCGCGCAGGGCGTGTACGTCTACCACTTCTGGGTCGAGCTGGTGCACCTGCTGCAGGCCGCCTTCGGCAGCCAGGCCGCGCTCCAGAGCCTGGTGGACAGCATAGGCTACAAGCCCGGCGCGGCCGGGCCTGCGCTGAACGAGACCATGATCATGCTGGTGGTGCTGGCGCTGATCGACGTGGTGATGATCTCCAACCTGCTGATCATGGTGATCGTGGGCGGCTACGAGACCTTCGTCAGTCGCATGAACCTGGAAGGCCACCCCGACCAGCCCGAGTGGCTGGACCACGTCAATGCGTCGGTGCTCAAGGTGAAGCTGGGCATGGCCATCATCGGCATCTCCTCCATCCACCTGCTCAAGACCTTCATCAACGCCGACAACTATTCGGACAAGGTGCTCATCGCCCAGACCGCGATCCACATCACCTTCCTGCTGTCGGCCATGGCGATCGCCTACACCGACCGCCTGATGACGGGCACGGCGGCGCAGGCCGGCGGCCACCACTAGACCATCTTCTCCGGGCGCACCCAGGCGTCGAACTGTTCCGCGCTGACGAAGCCGGAGGCGATGGCCGCCTCGCGCAGGCTGCTGCCCTCGGTATGCGCCTGCTTGGCGATCTGCGCCGCCTTGTCGTAGCCGATGTGCGGGTTGAGCGCGGTGACCAGCATCAGCGAGCGCTCCACCAACTCGGCGATGCGCGCGCGGTTGGGCGCGATGCCCGCGGCGCAATGGGTGTCGAAACTCTCCATGCCGTCGGCCAGCAGGCGTGCACTCTGCAGGAAGTTGTGCGCGATCAGGGGCCGGAACACGTTCAGCTCGAAATTGCCCGAGGCGCCGCCGAAGTTGATCGCCACGTCGTTGCCGAAGACCTGGCAGCACAGCATGGTGAGGGCTTCGCACTGGGTCGGGTTCACCTTGCCGGGCATGATGGACGAGCCCGGTTCGTTCTCGGGGATGGAGAGCTCCCCGATGCCGCTGCGGGGCCCGCTGGCCAACCAGCGGATGTCGTTGGCGATCTTCATCAGGCTGGCGGCCAGGGTCTTGAGCGCGCCGTGGGCGTGCACCAGCGCATCGGCCGCCGCCATCACCTCGAACTTGTTGGGCGCGGTGACGAAGGGCAGCCCCGTGAAGCGGGCCAGCTCCGCCGCCACGCGCTCGGCGTAGCCGGGCGGTGCATTCAGGCCGGTGCCCACCGCCGTGCCGCCCAGGGCCAGCTCGCACAGGTGGGGCAGCGCGGCGTGCAGGTGGCGGTCGCACTGCTCCAGCTGCGCCACGTAGCCGGAGAATTCCTGCCCCAGGGTGAGCGGCGTCGCGTCCTGCAGGTGGGTGCGGCCGATCTTCACGATGTCCTGGAACTCGGCCGCCTTGGCCTGCAGCGTGGCCCGCAGCCGGGCCAGCGCCGGCAGCACCCGCTCGCGGATGGCCGCCACCGCCGCCACGTGCATGGCAGTGGGGAACACGTCGTTGGAGGATTGGCTGCGGTTGACCTCGTCGTTGGGGTGCACCCGCCGCTGCTCGCCGCGCGGCCCGCCCAGCAACTCGCTCGCGCGGTTGGCCAGCACCTCGTTCACGTTCATGTTGGTCTGGGTGCCCGAGCCGGTCTGCCAGACCACCAGCGGGAACTCCTCGTCGTGCTCGCCCGCCAGCACCTCGTCGGCAGCGGCCACGATGGCCCCCGCCTTGTCCTGCGGCAGCAGGCCCATGAGGTGGTTGGTGACGGCGGCGGCCCGCTTGACCTGGACCAGCGCGCGCACCAGTTCGCGCGGCTGGCGCTCACCGGAGATGGCGAAGTTCTGCAGCGAGCGCTGCGTCTGGGCGCCCCACAAGCGGGACGCCGGCACCTCGATGGGGCCGAAGGTGTCGTGTTCGATGCGCGTGGCCATGGGGCAGTCTAGCCCCGTGACGCGCGCTGCGGGGACCGCTCAGTCGATCAGCGGCACCGTCGCCAGGATGAGCTGCTTGATGGCCGGCGGCTCCAGCGCGTCGGTGGACAGGCACAAGTCGTAGTGCTCGGGCGACTCCACCTTCACGTCGTAGAAACGCTTGAGGTAGTTGGCGCGGGCGGCGTCGCTCTCGCGGATCGCCTCCTGCGCTTCGCGAGGGCTGCGGCCGCCGCTGGTCTTGGTCCAGCGCGTGACGCGGCCGAACTCGGAGCCGGTGATCAGCACCCGCAGCACGCCCTTGCGGCGGGCCAGGGCATAGGAGGCGGCATGCGCCACGATCACCACGTTGCCCTCGTCGGCCGTCTCGGTGATGGCCTGGCGGATCAGCTCGCGCATGTCGTCGGTGGCGGGCGGGGCCTTGGGGTTCTTGATGAAGTTGATCACATCGGCGCTGCCGTCCGCGATGTCGCGCAGCAGGGTCGCCAGGGAGGACTTGCGCCGCTCCGCGCTGGCCACTTCCTCGGGCGAAAGGTGACGGCGCTGGGCCGCACGGGCCACGATCTCCTCGTCGACGTAGCGGAAGCCCAGATCGCGCGCCACCTCGGACGCGATCTCCTCGGCACCCGTGAACTTGGCCCGGGAAATGCAAATCACGTTCGCACCCATACCGCACCCCTGTGTGTTGATGTAACGATTATGGAGGGTCGTTCCCGGTGTCGCAAGGGATGTGCCAGGCTTGGCCGGCGCCCCGCCGCCCCAGCTCGTCCGCGGGGGCGTGGAGTGGCTCTGGGATAATCCCTGTCAGCTTCCACCTCCCCCGAGACCATGCCGACGACCATCAAGCAAGCCGACCTGATCGAATCCATCGCGGCCGCGCTGCAGTACATCAGCTACTACCACCCCGCCGACTACATCGCGCACCTGGCGCGCGCCTACGAGCGCGAGCAGAGCCCGGCGGCCAAGGACGCGATCGCGCAGATCCTGACCAACAGCAAGATGAGCGCGACCGGCCACCGGCCGATCTGCCAGGACACCGGCATCGTCAACGTGTTCCTGAAGGTGGGCATGGACGTCCGCTTCGAGGGCTTCTCGGGCAGCCTGGAGAACGCGGTCAACGAGGGCGTGCGCCGTGGCTACAACCACCCGGACAACACCTTGCGCGCTTCCGTGGTGGCCGACCCGCAGTTCGCGCGCAAGAACACCAAGGACAACACGCCCGCGGTGATCTTCACCGAGATCGTGCCGGGCGACAAACTCGACATCACGGTCGCGGCCAAGGGCGGCGGCAGCGAGAACAAGAGCAAGATGATCATGCTCAACCCCAGCGACTCGGTGGTCGACTGGGTGCTCAAGACCGTGCCCACCATGGGCGCCGGCTGGTGCCCCCCGGGCATGCTGGGCATCGGCATCGGCGGCACCGCGGAGAAGGCGGTGCTCATGGCCAAGGAAAGCCTGATGGACGACCTGGACATGTACCAGCTGCTGGAGAAGTCCGCCAAGGGCGAGAAGCTGTCCCAGGTCGAGGAACTGCGCCTGGAGCTGTACGTGAAGGTCAACGCCCTGGGCATCGGTGCGCAGGGCCTGGGCGGCCTGACCACGGTGCTGGACGTGAAGATCAAGATGTACCCCACCCACGCGGCCAGCAAGCCCGTGGCCATGATCCCCAACTGCGCTGCCACCCGCCACGCGCACTTCGTGATGGACGGCTCGGGCCCGGTGTACCTGGACGCGCCCAGCCTGGACCTGTGGCCCAACGTGCAGTGGGCGCCCGACACGCAGAAGAGCAAGCGCGTGAACCTGGACGCGCTGACCAAGGAGGAAGTGGCGAGCTGGAAGCCCGGCGACACCCTGCTCCTGAACGGCAAGATGCTCACCGGCCGCGATGCGGCGCACAAGCGCATCCAGGACATGCTGGCCAAGGGCGAGAAGCTGCCCGTGGACTTCACCAACCGCGTCATCTACTACGTGGGCCCGGTGGACCCGGTGCGCGACGAGGCCGTGGGCCCCGCCGGCCCGACCACGGCGACCCGCATGGACAAGTTCACCGAGATGATGCTGGCGCAGACCGGCCTCATCGCCATGATCGGCAAGGCCGAGCGCGGGCCGGTCGCGATCGAGGCGATCCAGAAGCACAAGAGCGCCTACCTGATGGCCGTCGGCGGGGCCGCCTACCTGGTGTCCAAGGCGATCAAGCAGGCCCGCGTGGTCGGCTTCGAGGACCTGGGCATGGAGGCGATCTACGAATTCGACGTGGTGGACATGCCGGTCACCGTGGCGGTGGATGCGGGCGGCACCTCGGCCCACATCACCGGCCCCGCGCAGTGGCAGAAGCGCATCGCCAGCGGCGAGTTCAAGAGCATCCCGGTCGCGGCCGCTTGAAGACGGGGCCCATCGGGGTCTTCGATTCAGGCATCGGCGGCCTGTCCATCCTGCGCGCCCTGCGCAGGGCGATGCCGCACGAGGACTTCCACTACATCGCGGACGCCGCGCACGCCCCCTACGGCGAGCGCGGCGACGCCTTCGTCGCGCAGCGCGCGCACGCGATCACGCAGTCCCTGGTGCACGATCACGGCGCGCGGCTGGTGGTGGTCGCCTGCAACACCGCCACGGCCGCGGCCGTGCAGGGCCTGCGCCAGGCCTTTCCCGAGGTTCCCATCGTCGGCGTGGAGCCGGCCCTCAAGCCCGCACTGGCGGTGACGCGCAGCGGGCGCATCGGCGTGATGGCCACGCGCACGACGCTGGCAAGCGCCAAGTTCCAGGCCCTGCTGGCCGGCCTGCAGGGGCAGGCGGACTTCAGGCTGCAGCCCTGCGACGGCCTGGCCGATGCGATCGAGCAGGACGACGCGGCGCGCATCGCGGCCGGGGCCCGGACGCACCTGCAGGCTCTGGGGCTGCCCGCGGCCGGCGGCGAGGCGCCGGACACGGTCGTCCTGGGCTGCACCCATTACCCGCTGGCGCTGGACGTGCTGCAGGCCGCTGCCGGGCCGGGCGTGGCCTTCGTGGAGCCGGGGGACGCGGTGGCGCGCCGGGTGCAGGCGCTGCTGGGGCGGGAAGGCAGCCCGCGCAGCGCAACCGCGCAAGGCCGGCTCAGCCTGTCATCGACCGGGGACGTGGCGACGCTGGAGGCCGCCGTGAGGCGGTTCGGGGCCGGCGACTGAGCAGTTCCCTGCGGGAAAGGCTGCGCAACGCGGTGGGCGACTGGCGGCCGGAACCCCGGGGACCGTCGCCGCTGGGAAGCCCTTGAATGTCAGTGCAGGTGGCGCGGCCGGCGGCCGCCGTGGTTGCCGCCGCCACCCCCGCCACTGCCGCGCGGCGGTTTGCCCAGCTCCAGCGAGCTCACCAGCGCGTCGAAGCGCTGGTTGAAGAGCTTGTCGATCTCGGCGACCACGCCGCCCAGCTCGGCGCCGTCGAAGTGGCGCTCCATCAGGGCCACCACGTCCTCGACCAGCAGGTCGCGCTGCACCTGCATGATGGCGGCGGGCGTGGGCCCCACGAACAGCATCACGAAGTCGTCGCGCGCCTCGGCCTCGGGCGGCTCCTCGTCCTCGTCGAACTCGGCGTCGTAGAAGGTGACTTCGATGGCCGCGCCCTGCTGTGCCAGCTCGTTCAGGCTCATGCACATCTCGTCCAGCGACTGGCGGAAATCCTGGTCACCCGGCACGGTCCAGCACATGCGCAGCAGGTGCTCGGGGGCGTCGAACTCGATGCCCGGCTCTTCTTCGTAGGCGCTCTCGGCGGCGTCGGCCAGCGACTTGGCGCCGGCATAGGTCCACAGCGGCTTGAGCGCTTCCTGCAGCTGCGCGTAGGTCACGTCGGCGCGCACGGGCACCTCGCCATGCACATGGATCTCGAAGGGGGCGTTGTTGTAGTGGGGCATGGGCTGGAGCTGGCTTTGTGCGCAGTGGCGACCGCGCGCGAAGCGGAGAAACGATTCTAAGGCAGGGGGCGCGGGCCGACTATGATCCACGGCTGCGCGCGGGTGGCGGAATCGGTAGACGCAGCGGCCTTAAAAGCCGCAGTCCTCACGGGCGTACGGGTTCAAGTCCCGTCCTGCGCACACTTCATGGATCACCATGAAAAAGGGAAGCCTGGGCTTCCCTTTTTCGTTGCGATCCATGGAGCGGGAAACGAGACTCGAACTCGCGACCTCAACCTTGGCAAGGTTGCGCTCTACCAACTGAGCTATTCCCGCGGTGTACCGTGAATTCCTGGAGGCGCGGCCCGGAGTCGAACCGGGCTGGACGGATTTGCAATCCGGTGCATAACCGCTTTGCTACCGCGCCAGGGATTCCCGATAAAAAAGGGAAGCACAGGCTTCCCTTTTTTGGAATCTGGAGCGGGAAACGAGACTCGAACTCGCGACCTCAACCTTGGCAAGGTTGCGCTCTACCAACTGAGCTATTCCCGCGTCAGACAAAAATTATAGCAAGCTTTTTGGGGTGCTTCGGGACGCGCCCCAAAAAACTTCGCTTCAGTGCTTCACGCCCGTGGGCTCGGTGGCCGGCACGGCCGCGACGGCTGCCGTGGTGGCGGGCTCGTCGTCGGGCAGGGGCGTGGGCATGCGCTCCAGCGCCACTTCCAGCACCTTGTCGATCCACTTCACCGGCACGATCTCCAGGCCGTTCTTCACGTTCTCCGGGATCTCCTGCAGGTCCTTGGTGTTCTCCTCGGGGATCAGCACCGTCTTGATGCCGCCGCGCAGGGCGGCCAGCAGCTTTTCCTTCAGGCCGCCAATGGCGGTGACCTCGCCGCGCAGCGTGATCTCGCCGGTCATGGCGACATCGCTGCGCACCGGGATGCCGGTCAGCGCCGAGACCAGCGCCGTGGTCATCGCGGCGCCCGCGCTGGGGCCGTCCTTGGGGGTGGCGCCGTCGGGCACGTGGATGTGGATGTCCTTCTTCTCGAAGAACTCGTCCTTGATGCCCAGCATGCGCGAGCGGCTGCGCACCACGGTGCGCGCGGCCTCCACGGACTCCTTCATCACGTCGCCCAGCGAGCCGGTGCGCAGGATGTTGCCCTTGCCCGGCATCAGCGCGGCCTCGATGGTGAGCAGGTCGCCGCCCACCTCGGTCCACGCCAGGCCGACCACCTGGCCCACCTGGTTCTGCTGCTCGGCGCGGCCGTAGTTGTACTTGCGCACGCCCAGGAAGTCGTTCAGGTTCTCGGCGGTCACGACCACCTTGCCCGTGTACTTCTTCAGCTGCAGGCCCTTGACCACCTTGCGGCAGATCTTGGAGAGGTCACGCTCGAGCGAGCGCACGCCGGCTTCGCGGGTGTAGTAGCGGATGACGTCGCGAATGGCGTCGTCCGTCACCTCGAGCTCTTCTTCCTTGACCCCGTTGTTGGTCATCTGCTTGGGCAGCAGGTACTTGCGGCCGATGTTGGCCTTCTCGTCCTCGGTGTAGCCCGACAGGCGGATCACTTCCATCCGGTCCAGCAGCGCCGGCGGGATGTTCATCGAGTTCGAGGTGGCCACGAACATCACGTCGGAGAGGTCGAAGTCGACCTCGACGTAGTGGTCGCTGAAGGTGTGGTTCTGTTCCGGGTCCAGCACTTCGAGCAGCGCGCTCGAGGGATCGCCGCGGAAGTCGGTGCCCAGCTTGTCGATCTCGTCCAGCAGGAACAGCGGGTTGCGCGTGCCCACCTTGGAGAGCGACTGCAGCACCTTGCCCGGCAGGGCGCCGATGTAGGTGCGGCGGTGCCCGCGGATCTCGGCCTCGTCACGCATGCCGCCCAGGGCCATGCGCACGTACTTGCGGCCCGTCGCCTTGGCGATGGACTGGCCCAGCGAGGTCTTGCCGACGCCGGGAGGGCCGACCAGGCACAGGATGGGCGCCTTGACCTTGTCCACGCGCTGCTGCACCGCGAGGTACTCGAGGATGCGGTCCTTGACCTTCTCCAGGCCATGGTGGTCTTCGTTGAGCACGTCCTCGGCGTGGCCGAGGTTGTGCTTGATCTTGGTCCGCTTGCTCCAGGGCAGGCCCGTGAGCACGTCGATGTAGTTGCGCACCACGGTGGCCTCGGCCGACATGGGCGACATCAGCTTGAGCTTCTTGAGCTCGGCCTCGGCCTTCTTGCGGGCGTCCTGCGGCATCTTGGCGGCCTTGATCTTCTTCTCGATCTCCTCGATGTCGGCGCCCTCTTCGCCTTCGCCGAGTTCCTTCTGGATCGCCTTGACCTGCTCGTTGAGGTAGAAGTCGCGCTGGTTCTTCTCCATCTGGCGCTTCACGCGGCCACGGATGCGCTTGTCGACGTTGAGGATGTCGACCTCGCGCTCGATCTGCTCGAACAGGTTCTCCAGCCGGGCCTTGACGTCGGCGAGGTCGAGCACGACCTGCTTGTTGTCCAGCTTGAGCGGCAGGTGCGCGGCGATGGTGTCGGCCAGGCGGCCCGGGTCGTCGATGCTGGAGATGGAGGTAAGGATCTCCGGCGGGATCTTCTTGTTGAGCTTGACGTACTGGTCGAACTGCTGCATCACGGCGCGGCGCAGCGCCTCGATCTCGGCCGACTTCGCGTCCACGCCCTCGGCGCCCACGGGCACCACGTTGGCGCTGAAGTGCTCCTCGCCTTCGGTGATGCGGTTGACGCGCGCGCGCTGCTGGCCCTCGACCAGCACCTTCACCGTGCCGTCGGGCAGCTTGAGCATCTGCAGGATGGTCGACACGCAGCCGACCTCGAACATGTCGTTGACCGAGGGCTCGTCCTTGGCCGCGGCCTTCTGGGCCACCAGCATGATGCGGCGCTCCGCCTCCATCGCCGCCTCCAGGGCCTTGATGCTCTTGGGCCGGCCGACGAACAGCGGGATCACCATGTGGGGAAAGACCACGACGTCCCGCAGCGGCAGCAGCGGCAGGTCCAGGGGTTCCGAAGGCAGGGGGGTGTTACCGGACATGAAAGGTCCTTCTGGGTTTTCTGTCAGTCGAATATGGACCGCATGGGACCATTTTCAAGGCGCCGGCGCAAACCGGCCCTCGAATGAGCGGGGTAAACGGCGGGTATTTGCTGTTCGGCCACCCGCCATGCACCGGCTCAGGCCTTGCGGGCCGCCTCGCGGTAGACGAGGAGCGGTGGCTTGCTTTCCTCGATCGTCGACTCGTCCACCACCACCTTGTCCACGTTGGGGGTGTTGGGGAGTTCGAACATGGTGTCGATCAGCGATTGCTCCAGGATGGAGCGCAGGCCGCGGGCGCCGGTCTTGCGCGCCAGCGCCTTGCGGGCGATCGCGCGCAGGGCATTGGGGCGGATCTCCAGGTCCACGCCCTCCATGGAGAGCAGCTTGCCGTACTGCTTGACGAGCGCGTTCTTGGGCTCGGTGAGGATCTGCACCAGCGCGTCCTCGCTCAGTTCGGCCAGCGTGGCGACGACCGGCATGCGGCCCACCAGCTCGGGGATCAGGCCGAACTTGATCAGGTCCTCCGGCTCCACCTCGCGGAACACGTCCGTGAGGCTGCGCTCCTTCTTGCTGCGCACCGCCGCGCCGAAGCCGATGCCCGAGGCTTCGGTGCGCTGCTCGATGACCTTCTCCAGGCCGGCGAAGGCGCCACCGCAGATGAACAGGATGTTGGTCGTGTCGATCTGCAGGAAGTCCTGGTTGGGGTGCTTGCGCCCGCCCTGCGGCGGCACGCTCGCCATGGTGCCCTCGATGAGCTTGAGCAGCGCCTGCTGCACGCCCTCGCCCGACACGTCGCGGGTGATGGACGGGTTGTCGGACTTGCGCGAGATCTTGTCGATCTCGTCGATGTAGACGATGCCGCGCTGCGCCCGCTCCACCTCGTAGTTGCAGCTCTGCAGCAGCTTCTGGATGATGTTCTCGACGTCCTCGCCCACGTAGCCGGCTTCCGTCAGCGTGGTGGCGTCGGCCATCACGAAGGGCACGTCCAGCATGCGCGCGAGGGTCTGGGCCAGCAGGGTCTTGCCGGAGCCGGTGGGGCCGATCAGGAGGATGTTGCTCTTGGTGAGCTCGACGTCGTCCTTCTTGGCCTTTTCCTTGTGGCGCAGGCGCTTGTAGTGGTTGTAGACCGCCACCGACAGGCCGCGCTTGGCGGCCTCCTGGCCGATCACGTAGTTGTCGAGGTTGGCCTTGATCTCGGCCGGGGTGGGCAGGTCCCCGCGGGCCTCGCGCGACTCCTCGCCCGCGGGCAGTTCGTCGCGGATGATTTCATTGCACAGGTCGATGCACTCGTCGCAGATGAAGACCGAAGGCCCTGCGATGAGTTTCTTGACTTCGTGCTGGCTCTTCCCGCAAAACGAGCAGTAAAGCGTTTTCTCGCTGGAAGAGCCCTTCTTGTCGGCCATGGGTCCGCCTTGTGTCCTGTGGGTCAATGATAGCGAAAAGGCAACGGCGCCACCCGCAGGGCGGGGAGCGCCGTTGCTGCGCTGCAACCGGGGCTTGGACCCCGGTTGCAGCGGGGGGTTCCGGGCCTTGGGGGCCCGTCAGGGACGCTTGGCAATCACCTGGTCCACGATGCCGTAGGCCTTGGCCTCCTCGGCGTCCAGGAAGTAGTCGCGCTCGGTGTCACGCTCGACCTTCTCCAGCGGCTGGCCGGTCTGCTCGGCCAGGATGCGGTTCATGGTCGCCTTGGTCTTCAGGATGTCGCGGGCGTGGATCTCGATGTCCGTCGCCTGGCCCTGGGCACCGCCCAGCACCTGGTGGATCATGATCTTCGAGTTGGGCAGCGAGAACCGCTTGCCCTTGGCGCCCGCGGCCAGCAGGAAGGCGCCCATGCTGGCGGCCATGCCGGTGCACAGCGTGGACACCGCCGGCTTGATGAAGTTCATGGTGTCGTAGATCGCCATGCCGGCGCTCACGCTGCCGCCCGGGCTGTTGATGTACAGCGAGATGTCCTTGTCGGGGTTCTCGCTCTCCAGGAACAGCAGCTGGGCGACCACCAGGTTGGCGGTCTGGTCGTTGACGGGGCCGACCAGGAACACCACGCGCTCGCGCAGCAGGCGCGAGTAGATGTCGTAGGACCGCTCGCCGCGGCCGGACTGCTCGATGACGATCGGCACCATGCCGAGGGCCCGGGTATCAAGTGCGCTCATGGGTGGATTCGCTTTCCAAACTCTGGGAGGTACTGTATCGCCAAAACAGATGGGGCCCGGGCGGCCCTTCACAAGACCGCCCGGGCCCCATGGACGCGCCTGCCTCAGGCGGCGTTCATCAGTTCGTCGAAGGCGAGCTGCTTCTCGACGGTCTTGGCCTTGGAAAGCACGAACTCCGTGACGTTGTTCTCGATCACCACGGCCTCGACCTCGGCCAGGCGCTGCGGGTCACCGAAGTACCAGCGCACCACTTCAGCGGGCTTTTCGTAGCTGGCGGCCAGCTCTTCCACGTGCGCCTTCACCTGTTCGGGCTTGGCGTGCAGGCTGTTGGACTTCACCAGCTCGGCAACCACCAGGCCCAGGCGCACGCGGCGCTCGGCCTGCGGGCGGAAGATGTCGTCCGGGATGGGGGCGCTGTCGGCGTCCTTGATGCCGCGCTGCTTCAGGTCGGCGCGGGCACCCTGCACCATGCGCTCGACTTCGGCCTGCACCGCCGCGTTGGGCAGGTCCAGTTCGGCCTTGGACACCAGTGCGTCCATGGCGGCCTGCTTGTTGCGGGCCAGCAGGCGGAACTTGACCTCGCGCTGCAGGTTCTTGCGGATGTCGGCGCGCAGGGCCTCGACCGTGCCCTCGGGAATGCCCAGCGACTTGGCGAAGGCCTCGTCGACCTCGGGCAGGTGGGCGGCTTCGATCTTCTTCACGGTGACCAGGAAGTCGGCGGTCTTGCCGGCCACGTCCTTGCCGTGGTAGTCCTCGGGGAAGGCCAGCGGGAAGGTCTTGCTCTCGCCGCTCTTCATGCCGCGCACGGCGTCCTCGAACTCCTTGAGCATCTGGCCTTCGCCGACCAGGAACTGGAAGTCCTCGGCCTTGCCACCCTGGAAGGTCTCGCCGTCGATCTTGCCTTCGAAGTCCACGGTGACGCGGTCGCCGTCCTGGGCGCCGGCGTCGGCCGGGCGCTGGGCGAAGGTGCGGCGCTGCTTGCGCAGGATCTCCAGGGTGCGGTCGATGGCTTCGTCGGTCACTTCGGTGCTGACCTTCTCGACCTCGGCGCCCGCCAGGTCACCGATCTTGACCTCGGGGTAGACCTCGAACACCGCGTCGAAGGCCATCTCGCCCTCGGGCGCGCCGTCCTTCTCGGTGATCTTGGGCTGGCCGGCGACACGCAGCTGCGCCTCGTTGGCGGCCTGGGCGAAGGCTTCGCCGACCTTGTCGTTCAGCACCTCGTAGTGCACCGAGTAGCCGTAGCGCTGGGCCACGACGGACATCGGCACCTTGCCGGGGCGGAAGCCGTCCATCTTGACGGTGCGGGCGAGGCGCTTGAGGCGCGAATCGACTTCGGACTGGATGGACGCGACGGGCAGCGTCAGCGTCATCTTGCGTTCCAGCTTGTCCAGGGTTTCAACGTTCACGGCCATGTCTATCTCTCTGTCTGAAGGAATCTGGTTTCTTCGTGGTGCGCGGGGGGGGACTCGAACCCCCACACCATCGCTGGCGTCAGGACCTAAACCTGGTGCGTCTACCAATTTCGCCACCCGCGCTACGCACCTGCATGCAACACGGGCGCCCGCTGACGGACGCCCGCTACGAGAAAGGGCGCCTGGGTTTCCCCGGGCGCCCGCTCGGTCAACCCGGTATTTTACTGCGCCCGGGCCGCCCCTTCCGGCCGCTCGTCGCGGCGCACCCGGAACCAGGCGGCGTACATGGCCGGCAGGGCCAGCAGCGTGAGCACCGTGGCGACGATCAGCCCGCCCATGATGGCTACTGCCATGGGCCCCCAGAACACCGAGCGCGAGAGCGGGATCATGGCCAGCACCGCCGCCGCCGCGGTGAGCACGATGGGGCGCAGCCGGCGCACCGCCGCCTCCACGATTGCGTCCCAGGCCGGCACCCCGCGCGCCCGGTCCTGCTCGATCTGGTCGATCAGGATCACCGAGTTGCGCTGGATCATGCCCATGAGCGCGATCACGCCCAGCAGTGCCACGAAGCCGAAGGGCCGGTCCAGCGCCAGCAGCGCGCCGGCCACGCCGGCGATGCCCAGCGGGCCGGTGATGAAGACCAGCACCGCGCGGCTGAAGCTCTGCAGCTGCAGCATCAGCAGGGTGAAGACGATGAACAGCATCACCGGCAGGCCGGCGGCGATCGAGGCCGAGCCCTTGGCGCTCTCCTCCACCGCGCCCGCCACCTCGATGCGGTAGCCCGGGGGCCACTGCGCCTCCAGCTTCTTCAGCGCCGGCAGCAGCTCGTCGGTGACGGTCGCGCCCTGCAGGCCCTCGACGATGTCCGCCTGCACCGTGATGGCGTAGTCGCGGTTCTCGCGCCACATCACGCCCGGCTCCCAGCCGAACACCGGCCGCGCGATCTGCGTCAGCGGAATGGCTTGGCCGGACGCGGTGGGCAGGTAGGCGCTGGCCAGGTCGGTGATCGCGTCGCGCTCCTCGCGCGGCTGGCGCAGCACGATGTCGATCAGCCGGTCACGCTCGCGGTACTGGCCGACGTTGAAGCCCGACAGCATGGTGGCCGCGGCCTGGGCGATGGATTCGCTGCTCACGCCCAGCGCACGCGCCTTGGCCTGGTCGACCTCCAGGCGGATGGTCTTGACCGATTCGTTCCAGTTGTCGTTCACGCCCCGCGTGTGGGGGCTGGCGCGCATGGCCGCCTTCACCTCGTCGGCACGCTCGCGCAGGGCGCTGGGCACGGGCGGGCCGTTGGGCAGCAGCTTGATGCGCGCGCGCACCTCGGGAAACTCGCGGGCCATCAGCGCCGGCAGGGCCAGCCGCACCCGCTCGCGCACCTTCAGGTCGGTGGGCTGGATGATGAACTGCGTGACGTTGGTCTGCGGGAAGACCTGGTCCAGCGGCAGGTAGAAGCGCGGCACGCCGGAGCCCACCCACTCGGTGACGGACACGATGCCGGCCTGCTCGCGCAGCCGCTTCTCGACCCGCTTGGCCAGCGCCTCGTTGGCAGCGAAGGAGGTGCCCTCCGGGAACCAGATGTCCATCATGACCTCGGGCCGGCTGGAATCGGGGAAGAACTGCTGCTGCACCTTGCCCATGCCGGCGATGCCCAGCGCGAAGAGCAGCACGGTCGCGCCTATGGTGGCCCAGCGGTGCGCCACGCACCAGTTCACCGTGCGACGGAAGACCCGGTAGAAGGCCGTGTCGAAGTGCTCGTGGTGTTCTTCATGCGCGCCCGGCGGCAGCGGCTTCTGCTTGAGCAGCAGCGTGCCCAGGTAGGGCACGAAGTAGACCGAGACGAACCAGCTCAGCACCAGCGCGATCACTGTCACCGCGAAGATGGCGAAGGTGTACTCGCCCGTCAGCGACTTGGCCAGCCCGATCGGCAGGAAACCGGCGGCCGTGATCAGCGTGCCCGTGAGCATGGGCATGGCCGTGATCTCGTAGGCGAAGGTGGCGGCGCGGAAGCGGTCGTAGCCCTCCTCCATCTTGCGCACCATCATCTCGACCGAGATGATGGCGTCGTCCACCAGCAGGCCGAGCGCGATGATCAGCGAGCCCAGCGAGATCTTGTGCAGGCCGATGCCCCAGTAGTCCATCGCCAGGAAGGTCACCGCCAACACCAGGGGGATGGTGATGGCCACCACCAGGCCGGGGCGCATGTCCACGGTCCAGCGGCGCCACGGCGGCCGGCGGGCCGCATCCTCGTGCTTGTGCAGGCCCAGCGCCACGAAGCTCACCGCCAGCACGATGGCCAGGGCCTCGACCAGGGTGCGCACGAATTCGTTGACGGAGGTCGCCACCGCGTGCGGCTGGTCCTGGAACTGCACCAGGCGCACGCCCGCCGGCAGCCCGGCGGAAATCCGCTTCGAGGCCACGCCCAGCGCCTTGCCCAGGCGGATGATGTCGCCGCCCTTGGCCATGGACACGCCCAGCGCGATGGCCTCCTGCCCGTCGTGGCGCACCTTCACCTGCGGCGGGTCCACGAAGCCACGATACACCCGCGCCAGGTCGCCCAGGCGCAGCTGGTTGCCGTTCGCGGCACGGATCGGCATGGCGCGCAGCTGCTCCACCGAATCGAACTGGCCGGCCACGCGCACCTGCACCACGTCCAGCGGGGTCTGCACCGCGCCGGCCGAGGCCACCGCGTTCTGCGAGCGCAGCTGGGCCAGCACCTGGTTCAGGTCCAGCCCCAGCTCGGCCAGCCGCTTCTGCGAGATCTCGACGTAGAGCTTCTCGTCCTGCACGCCGAACAGCTGCACCTTGGCCACGTCGGGCACGCGCAGCAGCTGCTGGCGCACCTCGTCGGCCAGCACCTTGAGCTCGGCCGGGCTGTAGCCCTCGCCCTGCAACGCGTACATCACGCCGTACACGTCGCCGAATTCGTCGTTGAAGAAGGGGCCGTTCACGCCCGGCGGCAGGGTGCCGCGCATGTCCCCCACCTTCTTGCGAACCTGGTACCACACCTGGGACACCTCGCCCGGTGGGGAGGAGTCCTTGATCTGGAACAGGATCAGCGATTCGCCGGGCTTGGAGTAGCTGCGGATCTTGTCCGCGTACGGCGCCTCCTGCAGCGTGCGCTCGATCTTGTCGGTGACCTGCTCGGCCATCTGCTGCGCGGTGGCGCCGGGCCAGAAGCTCTGCACCACCATCACCCGGAAGGTGAAGGGCGGGTCCTCGTCCTGGCCGAGCTGGAAGTAGGCGGCGAAGCCCAGCAGCATCAGCACCACCATCAGGTAGCGCGTCAGCGCCGGGTGCTCCAGCGCCCAGCGTGAGAGGTTGAAGGAGGCGCTGGGGTCGGGGCGGCTCATGCGCGCCTCACCGGGCCACCGAGGCCGCGGGCAGGGCCGGGTCCTGCCACAGGCTCACCTTCTGCCCGGGGGCGAGCACGTGCACGCCCGCCACCACCACCGTCATGCCCGGGGCCAGCCCCGAGGCGATCACGGCCTCGTTGCCGTCGGCCGTGGCCACCTGCACCGGCTGCGACTTCACCGTCATGGAGCCCCGGTCCAGCACCCACACCGCACTGCCCTGCCCTTCCTGGCGCAAGGCACTGGTGGGCAGCTTGATGACCGGCGTGCCCGCCAGGCTGAGGGACTGCGGCGACACGTAGACCGTGGCCCCCAGCGGCGGTGCCAGGGCCGGATCGATGCCGACCTTGACCTGGAAGGTGCGGGTGACCGGGTCGGCGCTGGCGGCGACTTCGCGCACCTTGCCCTCGAAGCTGCGGTTGTCCGACCAGCTGCGGATGCTCACGGGCGAGCCCGGCTTCACGGCCGCGATGCGGTCTTCGCCGACCACGAACACCACGTCGCGCGCGCCGTCCTGCGCGACGCGGACCACGGGCGTTCCCGCGCTCACGACCTGGCCCGCCTCGGCCTCCACCGCGGTCACCACGCCCGCCACGTCGGCGACCAGGTTGGCATAGCCCGCCTGGTTGCCCTGGGCGGCAAGCTGCGCCTGGGCCTGCTCGAGCTGGGCCTGCGCCGCCTTCAGCGTGGTGTCACGCCGCTCGAGTTCGGCGCCGCTGATGAAGTTCTGCTCCCGCAGCGCGGCATAGCGTTTGTAGTCGGCGGCGGCGAGGTCGCGGTTGGTCAGCGCGGCCGCCACCTGGGCCTTGGCCGCTTCGGCCGCCAGCTGCAGGTCGCGCGGGTCCAGCTGCGCCAGCACCTGGCCTGGCTTGACCCGCTGGCCCAGCTCGGCCTCGCGCCGGACGATCTTGCCGCCGACGCGGAAGCCCAGGCGCGACTCCACGCGCGCCCGCACCTCGCCGGCGAACTCATGGCCCGCCGCGTAGCGGTCCACGCCCACCGTCATCACCTTCACCGCGCGGACCGGCTCCGGCGCCGGCTCGGGCCGGGAACAGCCCGAGAGCGAGGCCCCCAGCAACACAGGGACGAACAGGGAGGCGGCCCGGACCGCGAGGCGGGATGAAGTGGCGCTCATGGGATGCTCGCTTCAGTTAATGACTGACTGGTTAGTAATCTAAAAGCGCAGCCCGGCCGTGTCAAGCGACAATACCGGCGCCATGCCCAGCGCCGCCCCCACCGCTGCCGAACTGCTCCCGCTGCTGCGGGGCGTCTCGCGGTCCTTCTACCTCTCCGTGCGCGTGCTGCCCGGGCCCCTGCGGCATCCGATCGGCCTGGCCTACCTGCTGGCCCGCGCCACGGACACCGTGGCGGACGCGCCCGGCCTGCCCGCGGCGGCGCGGCTGGAACTGCTGGACGCGCTGGACGCCGCGATCCAGGCCGCCGCCATGCCGCTTTCGCTGGCGCAGCGCCTGGCCCAGGCGGGCGAGGGCTTGCCGGATGCCTGCGAAGCCGCCTTGCTGCGCGCGCTGCCGGGATGCTTCGCGGCACTCGCGGGCCTGTCCGCCGGTGACCGCGCCGCCACGCAGGCGGTGCTGCGCGAGATCGCCAGCGGCCAGCGGCTGGACCTGCAGCGCTTTCCCGGCACGGGCGCGCCGCGGGCGCTGGCGGACGAGGCCGAGGCGGTGGACTACATGCAGCGCGTCGCCGGCTGCGTGGGTGGCTTCTGGACCGCGATGTGCGCCGCCCACCTGCCGGGCTTCGCCGAGCTGCCCGAGGCGCAGATGCGGGCACTGGGCGAATCCCTGGGCCGGGGCCTGCAGCGAATCAACATCCTGCGCGACGCCGGGGCCGACCTGGCGGCCGGACGCTGCTACTTCCCGGCCAGCCGCCTGCAGGCCCTGGGCCTGACGGCGGCGACGCTGGCGGCCCGGCCCGGCGCGCTGCGCCCGCTGTGGGACGACTGGATCGCACAGGCGGCCGTGGCCATGGACGACGGCATGCGCTATGCGCTGGGGCTGCGCAGCCGGCGCCTGCGCGTGGCCTGCGCGCTACCAGCCCTGGTCGGCCTGCGCACGCTGGCCCTGCTGCGCGCCGCCGGCCCGGCGCAGGCGCTGGCGCAGCGGGTGAAGATGCCGCGTGCGGAACTGCGGGCGCTGCTGGCCGGCATCGCCCTCACGCTGGCGGGCCGGGGCCACCTCGAGCGCACCTGGCACCGCCTGCGGGACAATGGCGCCCCATGACCCCGCAAGAGTACGTCCAGCAGAAGGCCGCAGCGTCGGGCAGCAGCTTCTATTACGCGTTCCTGTTCCTGCCGCGGCCGCGCCGCGCCGCGATCACCGCCTTCTATGCCTTCTGCCGCGAGGTCGACGACGTGGTCGACGAGGTCAGCGACCCCGGCGTGGCCGCGGCCAAGCTGTCCTGGTGGCAGCAGGAGGTCGCCAAGTCCTTCCGCGGCCAGCCCGAGCACCCGGTGATGAAGGCGCTGATGCCCTGCGCGCGGGAGTTCGGCATCGAGGAGCGCCATCTCCACGCCGTGATCGACGGCTGCCGCATGGACCTGGAGCAGACCCGCTACCTCGATTTCCCCGGCCTGCAGCGCTACTGCCACCTGGTGGCCGGCGTGGTGGGCGAGGTGTCGGCGCGCATCTTCGGCCAGACGCAGCCCGCCACCACGCAGTACGCCCACACCCTGGGCCTGGCCTTCCAGCTGACCAACATCATCCGCGACGTGGGCGAGGACGCGATGCGCGGCCGCATCTACCTGCCGGTCAGCGAGCTGCAGCAGTTCGACGTCAAGGCCCATGAGCTTCTCAAGCGGGAGTACTCGCCCCGCTTCAAGGCCCTGATGCAGTTCCAGGCCGAGCGCGCGCGCGGGCTGTACCGCGAGGCCTTCGCCCTGCTCCCCGACGCCGACCGGCGGGCCCAGAAGCCCGGGCTGATGATGGCCAGCATCTACCGCACCCTGCTCGACGAGATCGAGCGCGACGGCTTCCAGGTGCTGCACCAGCGGGTGAGCCTGACGCCGCTGCGCAAGTTCTGGCTGGCCTGGAAGGTGCAGGCCCTGGGCCGGGCGTAAGGCCGGGCCGCCGGGCGGCCGGCCAGGCCGCAGGCGCCCAGCGCGATGCCGGCCACGCCGGCACGGGTCTCAGGCGCCCTGCCCCAGCCACTCGCACAGCTGCGTCAGCGACGCGACCTGCGGCGGGGCCTCGCCCTCGTGCGGCCAGGGGTGGCCACCGCGGTTCAGCCAGACCGCCTGCATGCCCGCCTGCACCGCCCCCAGGGCGTCCAGGGTGGCGTCGTCGCCCACGTGCAGCACCTCGTGGGCCTGCGCCTGGGCCGCCCCGGCCGCGGCGTGGAAGATGCGCGGATCGGGCTTGCCGACGCCGAACTCGCGCGCCGACAGCGAAGCGCCGAAGAAGGCCGACAGGCCCACCCGCGCCAGGTCCGCGTTGCCGTTTGAGACGCTCACCAGCGGCCAGCGGCGCGAGAGGAATTCCAGCGCCGGCAGGGCATCCTCGTACAGCTCCACCCGCTGGCGCTCGGCGAAGAAGGCCTCGAAGGCCGCTTCGGCCAGCAGCGGGTCCTCGCCGGCCCGCAGCAGGGCCAGGCGGATGGACTCGCGCCGCAGCGCGCTCAGGTCGTTGCGCAGGTCGGGGCGGCGGCTCGCCATGTGTTCCCGGATCTCGCGCAGCGCGGCCGGGCTGGAAAACAGGGCCGCAGCCATGGGCGCGTGCTCGGCGAGCCAGTCGTGGAGCACCTTCTCGGCGCGTTCGATCGTGGGCCAGATCGGCCACAGGGTGTCGTCAAGGTCCAGGCTGATGGCCTTGATTCTCGTCGGGTCCAGCATGGCGGCGAGAATAGCGCATGGCCCCGTCCCCCCGTTATCGACCCGAACCCGCATTCCGCCACGGCCGCGAGGCCACCACCGGCCTGCTGTTCTGCAACCTGGGCACCCCGGATGCGCCCACCACGCCGGCGGTCCGGCGCTACCTGCGGGAATTCCTTTCCGACCCGCGGGTGGTTGAAATCCCGCGCCTGCTCTGGCTGCCGCTGCTGCACGGCATCATCCTGCCGCTGCGGTCCTCGCGCTCGGCCGCCAAGTACGCCAGCATCTGGGACCCGAAGGGCTCGCCGCTGGCGCTGTGGTCCGCCCGCCAGGCCGGGCTGCTGCAGGACTGGCTGGACGCGCGCGGCCATCGCGTGATGGTGCGCCACGCGATGCGCTACGGCACCCCCAGCATCGCCGCCGAACTGGACGCCCTCAAGGCCGCCGGTGCCAAGCGCATCCTGGTGCTCACCGCCTACCCCCAATATTCCGGCACCACCACCGCCAGCGTGTTCGACGCCGTGGGCGACTGGGCCCGTTCCACGCGCCACCTGGCCGACCTGCGCCTGTGCAGCCGCTACCACGACCAGCCCGCCTACATCGACGCCCTGGCCGCGCGCATCCGCGATCACTGGGCGGCGAACGGCCAGGCCGAGCACCTGGTGCTCAGCTTCCACGGCGTGCCGCGCCGCACCCTGGACCTGGGCGACCCCTACCACTGCGAATGCCTGAAGACCGCGCGGCTGCTGGCCGAGCGGCTGGGGCTGGCACGCGATCGCTACACCGTCACCTTCCAGTCGCGCTTCGGCAAGGCCGAATGGCTGCAGCCCTACACCGAGCCCACGGTGCGCGAACTGGCCCGCAAGGGCGTGCGTTCCCTGGACGTGGCCTGCCCCGGCTTCACCAGCGACTGCCTGGAGACGCTGGAGGAGATCGGCATGGAGGTGCGCGACGCGTTCCTGGAGGAAGGCGGCACCGAGTACCGCTACATCCCCTGCCTGAACGACCAGCCGGCCTGGATCGACGCCCTGGGGCAGCTCGCGCTGGACCAGCTGGCCGGCTGGCCGACACAGGACGCGCCCGACACGGCCGCACTGGCCGCCAGCGCCGAGCGTGCCCTGGCCCTGGGCGCCGAGGCCTGAGCCCTACCCGGCCGGCCGCGCGGCCCCCTCAGGGGAAGGCCGCGGCGCCGGCGCCGCTGGCGCGCATCTCCTGCCGGTCGATGAAGCCGGCCACCAGGTCCAGCTGCTCGGGCACGTTCAGCGCGGGCGCGTGGCCGCAGCCCGGCACCTCCACCACCTGCAGCAGGCCGCGCGCGCCGGGACCGCGCCGCCCCATCTCGGCCACGGTGTCGCTCAGCACCAGGTCGGACTCGGCCCCGCGCAGGCACAGCACCGGGACCTGGATCGCGTCGTAGTGCGGCCAGATGCGGTAGTCGTCCGCATGGTCGGTGAACTGGCGGACCATCTGCGGGTCGTAGTGCGGCGTCACGCGCCCGTCCGGCAGGCGGCGCATCGAGCTCTCCGCCAGCCGCCGCCACTGCGCGTCGCTCAACCAGCCGAAGGGCCGGTAGACCTGCCGGAAGAAGGCCTCCAGCTGCGCCATGGTGTCGAAGGCCGGCGGGCTGCCGGCATAGGCCTTGATGCGCTCCAGCGCGGGGGCCGCGAGCTCGGGCGCGTTGTCGTTGAGCACCAGGCTGGCGACGCGGCCGGCCAGCCGCGGCTCGGCCAGGCCCGCCGCGGCCACAGTGCCGATCGCCCCGCCCATGGAGGTGCCCACCCAGTGCACGCGCGCCACGCCGAGCTGGTCCAGCAGGTCGGCTGCGATGCGGGCGTAGAAGCCCAGCGTGTACTCCACCCCGGGGTCGGGGCTCCACTGGCTCAGGCCCCGGCCCAGGGTGTCCGGGCACAGCACCCGGAAACGGGGCGCGAGGTGGGCCGCCAGCTCGTCGAAATCGCGCCCCGTGCGGGCCAGGCCGTGCCAGGCCAGGACGACGGGCGCATCGGCCGGGCCCCAGTCCATCAGGTGGATCTCGCGGCCGGCGCAACTCAGGTAGCGGGACATCGGTGGCATGGCGGGCTCCTCAGGACTTGGGCAGCGCGCCCGTGCGAAGGCGGCCGACGATACCGGTGGGGAAGTGGTAGACGGAGAGCACGAACAGCAGGCCCAGCCACAGCAGCCAGCGGTCCGGCGAGAGCAGCGCGGCCAGCCAGGGCAGGCCGGACGCGGCCTCGCTGGCCTGCCGCAGCAGGTCCTGCAGGTAGCTCTGGGCGACGATGAAGAGGCCGGCGCCCACGGCGGCGCCGTAGATCGTGCCCATGCCGCCGATGACCACGATCAGCAGCACGTCCAGCATGATCTCGAAGGACAGCGAGGTGTCCGGGCCGTTGTAGCGCAGCCAGACCGCCAGCATGGCGCCGGCCAGCGTGGCGAACAGGGCCGACAGGATGCTGGACAGCGTGCGGAACCAGACCACCCGGTAGCCGATGGCCTCGGCGCGGAACTCGTTCTCGCGGATCGCCTGCAGCACGCGGCCGAAGGGCGAATTGACGATGCGCAGCATGGCCAGCACCAGCACCACGCCCAGCGCGAAGAGGAGCCAATAGCACAGCAGGCGGCCGTCGATGCTGGGCGTGAGCTCGAAGGACGGCGAGAGCAGCTCGGGCATGCGGAAGGTGAGCCCGTCCTCGCCGCCGGTCAGGTCCGACAGCTGCGAGGCCAGGGTCTGGAAGGCGGCCGCCACGGCCAGCGTGATCATGGAAAAGAAGATCGCGCGCACGCGCAGCGAGAACAGGCCCACCAGCAAGGCCAGCACGAAGGACAGCGCCAGCGCCGCCGCCAGGCCGACGGCCAGCGCGCCCCAGCCCGCGCCCATGCGCGAGGACGCGATCGCGATGCCGTAGGCGCCGATGCCGAAGAACATGGTGTGGGCGAAGCTCACGATGCCGGTGTAGCCCAGCAGCAGGTCGAAGCTGGCGACCAGCACCACGAAGACGATCACCTTGGCGGCCACGTTCAGGGCCTTCACACCGGGGAAGATGAAGGGCGTGAAGGCGAGCGCCAGCAGCAGCGCCACCAGGAGGACAGCCAGCAGGCGGCTGCGCGGCAGGTCGTGCGAGAGGATGCGGCCCAGCATGGCTATTTCGACAGCGAGTACACGCCCTGGGGCCGCCACAGCAGGATGGCCATCATGAGCGCGATGTTGGAGAAGAGCGCCGCCTTGGGCACCAGGAAGCCGGTGTAGTTGGCCGTCAGGCCCACCAGCAGCGCGCCCACCAGCGCGCCGGTGGTCGAGCCCAGGCCGCCGATGATGAGCACGATGAAGATCAGCACGTTCACCTGCGCGCCCATCTGCGGCACCACGTTCTGCTGGTACAGGCCCCACATCACGCCGCCCAGGCCCGCCAGCGCACTGCCGACCACGAACACGCCGATGAACAGCCGGCGGATGCGGTAGCCCAGGGCCTCCACCATCTCGCGGTCCTGCACGCCGCCGCGGATCAGCAGGCCGACCTTGGTGCGCGTGAGCACCCACAGCAGCACGGCGAACACCAGCACGCCCACCACCATGGCGAACAGCCGGTACTTCTCGATGGCCGCGTCGCCCAGGAAGATCGACCCGCGCATGCCCTCGGGCAGCGGCAGCGGGATCTGCAGCGGCCCCCAGATCACCTTGATCAGCTCCTCGCCGATGATCATGCCGCCCATGGTGATCAGGATCTGCTTGAGGTGGTTGCCGTACACCGGGCGCACGATGAAGCGCTCGAAGGCCAGGCCCAGGCCGCCGGCCACGGCCATGGCCACCAGCATGGCGGGGAGCACGGCAAGCAGGTTGACCCACAGGCTTTGTGAGCCGGTGTAGTCGCCCATGCTGCCGAGCACACTCGTCGCGATGAACGCGCCCAGGGCGATGAACACCCCATGGCCGAAGTTCAGCACGTCCATCAGGCCGAAGACCAGGGTCAGGCCCGAGGCGATGATGAAGATGATCATGCCCATCGCGAGGCCGGCCACGGTGAGCGTGAGCCAGGTCGAGCCCGAGCCGATGAAGGGGAAGACCGCCAGCGCGAGCGCGGGCACCAGGGCCAGGGGCTTCCAGTCGAGGTCGGTGCTTTTCACAGCGACAGTCCCAGCAGCGAGCGCTGCAACCCAGTGTCCTCGGCCAGCTCGCGCATGGCCCCGGCGTGGACCACCACACCGTTGTCCATCACGGCCACGCCGTCGCCCAGCCGCTTGGCGAAGTTGATGTTCTGCTCCACCAGCAGCAGCGTGACGCCGCTGCGCTTGAGTTCGGCGAAGGCCTCGATCATGTTGTTGATCATCACGGGCGCGAGGCCCTTGCTGGGCTCGTCGATCACCAGCAGCTCCCGCGGCTCGACGATGGCGCGCGAGACCGCCAGCATCTGCTTCTGGCCGCCCGAGAGCTTGCCCGCCGGGTGGTTCCAGAACTTCTTCACCGCCGGGAACAGGCCGAAGATCCACTCCAGGCGCTGGGTGTCCACCTGCTCGATGCGGCGCGCGCCGCGCGCGGCCAGCAGCATGTTCTCCTTCACCGTGAGGTCGGCGAAGATGCCCATGTTCTCGGGCACGTAGGCGATGCCCAGGCCCGCCACCTGGGGCGTGGGCAGGGCCGTGATGTCGCGGCCGGCGAAGGCGATGCGGCCCTGCGAGGCCCGCCACAGGCCGAGGATGGTGCGCAGGGTGGTCGTCTTGCCGGCGCCGTTGCGGCCCAGCAGCATGGTGAGCTCGCCGCGCGGCACCGAGAGATCGACGCCGTGCAGGATGTGGTACGCCCCGATGTGCGTGTGCACGCCTTCCAGCGTGAGCAGCGGCTCGCCGCGCACGGGGCCTGCCGTGGGGGACGCGGTGGCAGCGCTCATGCGCCCTCCCCTTGCACCGCCCCGGCGTCCGCGGGGATGCCCAGGTAGGCTTCCTGCACCACCGGCGAGGCGATCACCGTCGCCGGGTCGCCGTCAGCCACCAGGGTGCCGTTGTGCAGCACGATGATGCGGTCGGCCAGCTCGCGCACCACGTCCATCTTGTGCTCCACCAGCAGGATGGTCTTGCTGCGGTCCGCCTTGAGGCGGCGCACCAGGTCCAGGATGACGGGCGCCTCGGCCGCATTCATGCCCGCGGTCGGCTCGTCGAACATATAAACCTGCGGGTCCAGCGCCATCAGCAGGGCGACCTCCAGCTTGCGCTGGTCGCCGTGCGGCAGGTTGGCCACCAGCTCGTGCTCGCGGCCGGCCATGGCCACCGCATGCAGGATCGCGTCGGCGCGCTCGCGCACCGCGCGGTGGTCGCTCCACACGCTCCACAGGTTGCGGCCGCGCCGGTGCGGGCCGTCGGTGGCCGCCTGCACGGCGAGGCGCACGTTCTCCAGCACCGGCAGGTGCGGGAACAGGTTGGTCAGCTGGAAGGCCCGCCCCAGGCCGGCGCGGGTGCGCGCCGAGGCCGGCAGGTGGGTGAGGTCGCGCCCGCCCAGGCTCACGCGGCCGGCGCTCGCGCGCAGCTGCCCGGAGATCAGGTTGAAGTAGGTCGTCTTGCCGGCACCGTTGGGGCCGACGATGGCCGTGAGCGTGCCCGGCTCGAAGGCGCAGGTGACGCCGTTCACGGCCACGTGGCCGCCGAAGCGCACGGTCAGGTCATGGGTCGCAAGCTGGCTCATGGGGTCCGGGTCGCGGGCCGTCCCGGCCCGCATGCGGTGGCGGGCCCGTCAGGCGTTTGCACAGAGGGGGCGGAACGGGCGCCCGCAGGCGCCCGCCGGTTCAGCGCTTGTTGCGGATGGGCACGTCCATCTCGGACGGCTTGATCTCTTTGACCAGTTCCAGGTCAGCCAGCGCGCCGACCTTGGCCTTGGGCGAGACGCGGAAGTGGTACATGGACTGCATGGCCTGGTGGTCTTCCTTGCGGAAGGTCATGGTGCCCTTGGGCGTGTCGAAGCTCATGCCCTCCATGGCCGGGATCAGCTTGGCGGCCGTGGCGTCGCCGTTGGTCTTCTTGAGTGCCGTCACCACCGCCATCGCGGCCGAGAAGCCGCCGGCGGTGAAGAAGTCGGGCGGCGACTTGAAGCGGCTGTAGTGGTTGGTCACCAGCCACTGGTTGGCCGGGTTCTTGGGGAAGCCGAAGTAGTAGTAGCTCGCGCCTTCCATGCCGGGAAAGTTGTTGTAGGCCACCATGGCCGGCAGGATGTTCCCGCCAGTCACCACCTCGATGTTGTAGCGCTTCTTCAGGTCCAGGTCGGCCAGCTTGGCGAAGGGCGGGTTGGCACCCGCCCAGATGACGAAGATCACCTTGCGGCCGGGTTTGTCCTTCATCGCGTCGACGATGCGCTGAAAGCCCGCGGTGAAGTCGGTCGTGGTCGGCGGCAGGTACTCCTCGTGGACGATCTTGGCCTTCTTGAGCGCGTCCTTGAAGGCCTTCACGCCGTCACGGCCGAAGGCGTAGTCCTGCGCCAGGGTGGCGACCTGGGTGTCGGTCTGGTCCACCGTCACCGCGTTGGAGATCGCGTCCTGCGAGCTGCTGCGGCCGGTGCGGAAGATGTACTTGTTCCACTTGTCGCCGGTGATGGAGTCGGCCACGGCGGGTTCCACCAGCAGCACCTTCTTGTACTCCTCGGCCACCGGCAGCATGGCCAGGGCCACGCCGGAGGACGTGGGGCCGATGGCCAGGTCGACCTTGTCGTCGGCATAGGCCGCGGCCAGCAGCGACTTGCCCAGGTCGGGCTTGCCCTGGTCGTCCTTTTCCAGCAGCACGATCTTGCGGCCGGCGACCATCATGGTGCCGCCCGTGGCGTACTCCAAGCCCATCTGCAGGCCGGTCTGGGTCTGCTTGCCGTAGGCCTCGAGCGGGCCGGTGCGGCTGTAGATGTGGGCGATCTTGATGTCCTTGGCCTGGCCGAAGGCGAGCGGGCTGGCCAGGGCGCAGGCGGCGGCCGCGAGCGCGACCCAGGTTCGACGGTTCATGCTTTGTCTCCTTGTGTGTCCAGTCCGTGGATGCACCGTGATTGCACGCGCCGTGCCACCTTGCAAGCCCTTGATCCGATTGACTATTTCAGCGACTCCTCCCGTGATGTCTGAAAATCAGACAATCGAATATGCCTGAGTTTCAGACATATGTCTGCTTTTCAGACATTTCCTCCAGCCGCTCGTAGAGCGTCGCGCGGGAGATGCCGAGCATGCGCGCCGCCGCGACCTTGTTGCCGCCGCAGGCCGACAGCGCGGCCTGGATCGCCCGGCGCTCGACTTCGGCGACCTGCGCCGCCAGGGGCCGCAGCAGGGCCTGGGCGTCGCCCCCTGGCGCTGCACAGTCCGGCGGCGCCGCCGGCAAAATCTCCTCCAGGCCGGATTCGCGCAGCACCTCCTGCACGTGGCGAGCCTCGATGCGCTGCGACTCGGTGCGCATGGCGGCCTGCTCCAGCACGTTGCGCAGCTCGCGGATGTTGCCGCGCCAGGCCTGGGCCTGCAGCAGCGAGAGCGCGGCCGGGCTCAGCTCGGGCGGCGGCGTGCCGCCGCGCAGGCCCATGTCCTCGGCGATCACTTCCAGCAGGGCCGGGATGTCCTCGCGCCGCTCGCGCAGCGGGGGCACGCGCACCGGCAGCACGTTCAGGCGGTAGTACAGGTCCTCCCGGAAGCGCCCTTCGCGCACCAGGGCGGCGAGGTCGCGCGAGGTCGCGGCGATGACCCGGGCGTCGAAGCGCACCAGCTTGTTGGAGCCCAGCGGCTCGATCTCGCCCTCCTGCAGCGCGCGCAGCAGCTTGGGCTGCAGGCTGGGGGGCATGTCGCCGATCTCGTCCAGGAACAGCGTGCCGCCATCAGCCAGCTTGAACTTGCCGTCCCGGCCCTTGCGGTCGGCCCCGGTGTAGGCCCCGGGCGCGACGCCGAAGAATTCGGCCTCCAGCAGGGTGTCGGGCACGGCGGCGATGTTCACGCTCACCAGGGGCGCGGCCGAGCGCGCCGACGCGGCGTGGATGGCATGGGCCAGCAGCTCCTTGCCGGTGCCGGTCTCGCCCAGGAGCAGCACCGGGCTGGACGACATCGCGGCCCGCCGGGCCTGGCGCTTGACCTCCACCGCCGCCGGGCTGCCGCCCACGAAGCTGGCCAGCGTGTACTTGGTGCGGCGCTGGCTGGCCAGTTCGCGCCGGGCCTCGTCGAGGTCGCGCTGCAGGCGGGCAAACTTGCTGATCAGCGGCTGCAGCGTGGTCTCGGGATGGTCGAACAGCACGATGCCGATGGCGCCTATCAGCTCGCCCTGCTCGTCACGCAGGGGCAGGCGGCTGACCACGAAGGTGCCGGCCCGGTTGGTGAGCAGGTCGATCAGGATGGCCTCGCCCGTCTCCAGCACGCGCCGCATCTGGGTGTTGGGCACCACGTCCTCGACGAGGTGGCCCACCACCTGGTCGGGCGAGGAGAACCCCAGCAGCGGCAGGAAGCGGGCGTAGCCTTCGTTGAGCCAGACGATGCGGCCCGTCCGGTCGACCAGGAACATGCCCTGGCTGATGCTGGAGAACAGGTGGAACATGGAGCGCGCGGCCAGCTCCAGGATGGATTGGCCGTCGCGCGGCAGCGTGTCGTCGCCTTGCATGGGCCCATGGTAGCGCCGCGCGTGCATGTGGATACCGCGCCGGACCCGGGCTCGCGCACAATCCGGGGCGCATGGACCGACTGCGCATCGACAAGTGGCTCTGGGCCGCCCGCTTCTACAAGACCCGCACGCTCGCCGCCGAGGAGGTGGACCGCGGGCGCGTCACGGTCAACGGCCAGCCCGTGAAGCCGGCCCGTGAAGTGAAGGCGGGCGACACCGTGGCCGTGCGCATCGGCCCGGTGGAGCGCAGCGTCCTGGTGCGCGGGCTGTCGGCCCAGCGCGGACCGGCCCCCGTGGCGCAGCAGCTCTACGAGGAAACGGCGGACAGCGTGGCGGCGCGCGAGAGGGCCGCGGAGCAGCGCCGCCTGGCGCCCGAGCCGGCCCTGGCCATCACCCAGGGCCGCCCCACCAAGCGCGGCCGCCGCGAGCTCGACAGCGCGGCGGGGGGCTGGGGCGACCGCTGGAGCGCCACCCTGGACGACGACGCGGACCGCTGAGCGCGGGGCGCTGTCCGACGCGACTTGCTGGGCTGCGCTGTCACGGCGCTGACGTCCACCCTGGCCAGAATCCGTGGTTTTCGCAGTTCCAAGAAGACCAGGAGGATTCCATGAAGCCCACCACCCAGCGCACCCTGTCCATCCTGCAGCGCCTGCCGGTCATCCTGGCCGTCACCGCGGCCTCGTACGGCCTCGCGCAGCCCCAGCCGGGCACCCGAAGCCAGGCCCACAGCTCGCAGGCCAGCGGGCAGCATGGCCCCCTGGCCGGCCAGCCGCTGCGAGCCCTGCCGCGCTGAACCGGCCGCGCGCCACCCGACCAGCCGCCTGAGGGCGGCTTTTTTGCGTCCTTTGGTACTCAGTACGCCGGTAAGAGCCGCAGGCAACGGCCTTTTCCCCGCTTCGCGTCGCGGCCCGATCGTGACAATTTGTGACTGAAGCTCTACAATGAAGATCACGTTTAAATCGCTTATTGCATATTAATTGCGATGAACGACAATTAAACGCTTTAGACACGAGCGCGATCGCATCGAGGCCCGCTTCCGGGCCGGCGCAATTTCCCAGCGAGGACGAGGATGAACCGGACATATCGAGTGGTGTGGAACAGTGCCATGGGCGCCTGGCAGGCCGTGGCGGAAACGGCCTGAGGGCGGGGCAAGGCACGGTCGGCCGTGGCGGCGGCGGGCCTGGCCCTGCTGGCCACCTTGGCGGCTGGCGGGGCCCAGGCGCAGACCCTGCCCACGGGCGGACGCGTGGCCGCCGGAACGGGCAGCCTCAGCCAGTCGGGCAGCACCCTCACGGTCAACCAGTCCAGTTCGCGCCTCGCCGTGGACTGGCAGACCTTCTCGGTGGGCCAGGGCGCGACCGTGAACTTCGTGCAGCCTTCCAGCACCGCCGTCGCGCTGAACCGGGTCCTGGGCGCGGACGTCTCCGTCATCCAGGGCGCGGTGAAGGCCAACGGCCAGCTGTTCCTGCTCAACCCCAATGGCGTGCTGTTCACGCCCACGGCCCAGGTCAACGCCGGCGCCATCGTGGCCTCCACGCTGCAGATGGGCACCGAGGACTTCATGGCCGGCCGCTACCGGCTGTCGGGCAGCAGCCTGGCCCCGGTGGTGAACCAGGGCAGCCTCGCCGCCACCGGCGGGGCCCAGGGCGGCGCGGTCGCGCTGATCGCCGCCCAGGTGGTGAACACCGGCAGCATCACGGCCGACGGCGGCGCCGTCCTGCTCGCGGCCGCCCGTGACGTCACCCTGGACCTGGGCGGCCCGGCGCAGTTGCAGGTGAACGCCGGCGTGCTGGACGCGCTGGTGGACAACGGCGGCGCGATCCGCGCCGACGGCGGCCGGGTGTACCTCACGGCCCGGGCCGTGGATGCGCTGGCCAGCGCCACCGTGAACAACACCGGCGTGGTCCGCGCCCAGACCCTGGCCAGCGGCGAGAAGGGCGAGATCCGCCTGATCGCGGACATGCAGTCGGGGACGGCCCGCATCGGCGGCACCCTGGACGCCAGCGCGCCCCGGGGCGGCGACGGCGGCTTCATCGAGACCTCCGGCGCGGCGGTGCAGAACCTGCCCGGCCTGCAGGTCAGCGCCGCCGCGCCCGCCGGCCGGGGTGGCGAATGGCTGGTCGACCCGTACGACTACACCATCGACCTCGCGGCCGCCACCACCATCTCGAACAGCCTGAACGGGGGCACCAGCGTCACCGTCACCACGGCCAGCGCCAACGCAGGCTATGGCAGCACCGGCACTGGCCTGGGCGACATCACGGTCGCCAGTCCCATCGCCAAGACGGCCGGCGGCGACGCCGCGCTGGTGCTGCGCGCCGACCACAGCGTGCTGGTCAACCAGCCCATCACCTCGACGGCCGGCAAGCTGGACATCACGCTGAGCTCGGCCAACGCAGGCGGCAACGTCGGCGGGGTGAGCGTCAAGGCCAACCTGGGCTCCAACGGCGGCGACATCCTCATCGGCGGCGCCCTCACCGGCGGCAGCCAGCTCAACGGCATCGGCTATGCGCAGAACCTGGACGAGGGCGCAACGCTGAACCCGGCCGTGCTGATCGGCACCGGCACCGCGATCCGCGCCGGGGGCGGCAACATCGTGATCAACGGCCAGTCGCACATCCCCCAGAGCGGCAACAACAAGGTCGACGCCGTCTACATCGCCGACAGCACGACGATTTCGTCCGGCGGCGGCAACGTGCTGATCACGGGCGACGCCACCGCGGCCAACGACACGGGCACCTTCGGCGTGAAGTTCGCGCCCATCTCCAACACGCTGACCAAGATCGAGACCTCGCCCACCAGCGGCTACATCCAGGTCACCGGCATCAACCCGAACTTCCCCACCAGCGCGATCAACCTGGTGAACAACGGCAGCCTGGACCAGCTGATCTTCCTCGCGCCCTCGGTCGCCCAGATCGTCATCGACATCAACGGTAACATCCTGGGCAACGCGTTCCAGTACCAGCCGCCGAACAGCGGCTGCAACTCCGCCTACCCGAACTGCGGCTACTTCTCCACCCAGCTGCCGGGCGGCAACAACTCCAACCTCTACGCCTCGTACGGCGCCCTGGTGAACGCCCAGAACGCGATCTACGTGCTGGCGGGCGGCAGCCGGACCTACGACGGCCTCACCGCCATCGACCGCAGCACCCTGGACCCCTGGACGTCCGCCACCGGCTACACGACCACCGACCTCAAGGTGAAGATCGGCGGCGGTGCCAGCTCGCTGCCCAGCGGCCTGAGCCTGGACGCCTTCGCGGGCGCGGGCGGGCTGGTGAGCTTCTCGACCTCCAGCAAGAACGCCGGCACCTACAACATCGGTGGCTCGCCCGCCACCTACGGCCCGATCAACGCGGCCGTGAACGGCGTCTACCCGGCCCCGGCGGCCAACAGCTATGCCATCGGCTACTACGGCAAGTACGTCATCAACAAGAAGAGCGTGTCCAACCTGAGCGTGGACTCCAAGTACTACGACGGCACGACGACGGCCACGCTGCGATCCTCCGACTTCATCGCCGGCGACGTGGTGAACGCACTGGGCGGCTTCAGCTCGCCCAATGCCACCTCGACCTACCTTGCGGGCACCGTGGATGCCAACCACCTGAGCGCCAACGCCCAGGCCGTCACCGTCACCGGCTTCACCGGCGCCGATGCCGGCAACTACACCCTGGCGTCCACGCCCAGCGGCCTGAGCGCCGACATCTGGAAGGCTGCGCTCACGCTCACCGCCAGCAACGCCTCCAAGACCTATGGCGACCTCGCCAGCTTCGCCGGCACCGCCTTCACGCCCACCGGCCTGAAGCACGGCGAGACCGTGGGCTCGGTGTCGGAATCGAGCACGGGCGCGGCCGTCGGCGCGAACGTCGGCAGCTACGACATCGTGCCCAGCGCGGCCACGGGCGGCACCTTCGACCCGGGCAACTACGTCATCACCTACGCGCCTGGCACGCTCACGGTCAACGGCCGGTCGATCACCGTCACGGCCGACAACAAGACCAAGGTCTACGGCGACAACAACCCCACGCTGAGCTTCCAGGTCACCTCGGGCAGCCTGGTCAACGGCGACACGCTCTCGGGCGGCGTGGCCACCAGCGCCACCCAGTACAGCGACGTGGGCCACTACGACATCGCCCGCGGCACGGTGGGCAACGCCAACTACATCATCAGCTTCACCAATGGCACCCTGACGGTGAACGGCCGACCCATCTCGGTCACGGCCGATGGCAAGACCAAGGTCTACGGCGACAGCAACCCCACGCTGAGCTACCAGGTCACCGCGGGCAGCCTGGTCAACGGCGACACGCTCTCGGGCGGCGTCGCCACCAGCGCCACCCAGTACAGCGACGTCGGACGCTACGACATCACCCGCGGCACGCTGGGCAACGCCAACTACGTCATCAGCTTCACCAATGGCACCCTGGCGGTGAACGGCCGGCCCATTTCGGTCACGGCCGATGACAAGACCAAGGTCTACGGCGACAGCAACCCCGCGCTGAGCTTCCAGGTCACCGCGGGCAGCCTGGTCAACGGCGACACGCTCTCGGGCAGCCTCGCCACCATTGCCACCCCGTACAGCAACGTGGGCAGCTACGGCATCACCCGGGGTAACCTGGACAACGGCAACTACGTCATCAGCTTCGTGGACGGCGCGCTTCGCATCGCCCCGCGGCCGCTGACGGTCGCGGCGGATGACCAGTCCAAGCTGCAGGGTGCGCCCGACCCCGCCCTCACCTACCGACTGGTGCAGGGCAATCTGGTCGGCCAGGACGGCCTGGGCGCGCTCACGCGCGCGCCGGGCGAAGCGCCCGGCAGCTACCGCATCAATGCGACCGCGCTGTCCAACCCGAACTACCAGATCACCGCCATCGACGGCCAGCTGGCCATCGTCGCGGTCGACAGCCAGCCGGCGCCCGCGCCGGCGCCGCTGCCGCCCCTGCCGCAACTGGTCGCGCCCATCGTCGTGCCGAATTTCGCCGACAACGCGGCGCAGGCCCTGGGCGCGGACACCGCATCCACCGGCATGGGCAGCCTGAACTACATCACGCTGGGCGCTGCGACGCAGGCCCTGCCGGGCAGCACCGCCGGCGCGGCCTCCTCGGCAGCGCCTGCCGGCTTCGCCAGCGCCGCTGCGCCTGCGGCCGCACCCGAAGCCGGCGCAAGCCCGGCCCCGGCCCGTTCGGGCGACACCGCGCGCGAGGAACGCGCCGCCGCCGCGCAAGCCAGCAGCCCGGCCGCGGGCGCGCTCAACTTCGTCGAAGCCAACGCGGACGGCAGCCGCAAGGGCGGCAGCGAACTCAACGTCAACAACGTCACCGTCCCCAGCGCGAACGGCCCGCTGGACGTGTTCGTGGTCGACACCGGTGTCAACCGCAGCGGCGTGCAGGTCATGCGCGCCCTGGGCAACTGAGACAGCAGACTTTCATGAACAGGAACATCCTCGCCACCTCCCTGGCCCTGGCGCTCGCCGCCTGGGCCGTTCCCGCCCAGGCCCAGCAGGCGGGCCTGCAGGGCGCCACGCCGCCCCAGGCCCCGCAGGACAAGGCCTCGGTGCTGCCGACCCTGCCGGGCACCGCCACGCCCGCGCCAGCCCCCGGCGGCGCCACGGTCACGCTGCGCCAGGTCGTCATCGAAGGCAACCGCGCACTGGACACCGACACGCTGCTCTCGAAGCTCGGCAAGGTTCAGGGCCAGGCCCTGGACATGGCCGGCCTGGAGGCGCTGGCGGCTCGCGTGACCGCGGCCTACCGCGCGGCGGGCTACCCCTTCGCGCAGGCCTGGCTGGCCCCGCAGGACCTGAAGGACGGGGTGCTGCGCATCCAGGTCCAGGAAGGCCGCTGGGGCACGGTGCGCGCCCAGACCCTGCCGGGCAAGCCCGGCGATGCGGCTGGCGCCCAGCCCTTCCTGGACGCGGGGCTGCAGCGCGGCGACGCGATCCGCAACGCCCCGCTGGAGCGCACGCTGCTGATCCTGGACGACCAGCCGGGGATGAAGATCCGCCCGGTGATCCGTCCCGGCGCGGCCCAGGGCGAGGCCGACCTGGACGTGTACACCGAACGCGTGAGCCACGTGAGCGGCGAAGCCGGCCTGGACAACACCGGCCCGCGCTCCACCGGCGAATACCGGGTGCACGGCATGGTGGCGATCAACAGCCCCTTCAGCTACGGCGACAAGGTGACGCTCAACGGCATGGTCACCAACGAATCGCTGTGGCTGGGCTCGGCCGACTACGAGTGGCCCCTGGACGCCTCGGGCTGGCGCGGCCATGCCGGCCTCGCGCACACCAGCTACCAGCTGGCGGCCCAGTTCAGTGCGCTGGACGCGGTGGGCGTGGCGGACGTGCTGACCCTGGGCGTGAGCTATCCGCTGGTGCGCTCGCAGGCGGCCAACCTGCTGCTCAGCGCGGGCCTGACGGCGAAGAAGCTGCGCGACGACTACCGCGCCGTGTCCACCACCGTCGACAAGCGCAGCCAGGCACTGCCGCTGGCCCTGCAGTTCGACCGGCGCGACACGCTGCTGGGCGGCGGCGTGAGCTACGGCTCGCTGACGCTCACGCTGGGCCACCTGCATCTGGACGACGCAGCGGCCGCCGCGGACGCCGCCGGCGCGAAGACGGCCGGCAGCTTCTCGCGCCTGAACCTGGACGTGGCCCGCATCCAGGCCCTGCCGGCCGGCTTCAGCGCCTACGGGCGCTTTTCGGGCCAGTGGGCGAGCAAGAACCTGGACGCCTCCGAGAAGTTCAACCTGGGCGGCTTCTACGGTGTGCGCGCCTACCCGCTTGGCGAAGGCACCGGCGACCAGGGGTGGCTGGGCCAGCTGGAGCTGCGCCATGCGCTGGGGGCCTTCACGCCCTTCCTGTTCGTGGACGCCGGCCATGCCACCACCAACGCCAGGCCCTGGGGCAGCAGCGCTGCGGCGGGCCGCAGCGTGGGGGCGGCCGGCGCCGGGGCGCGCTACCTCCAAGGCGTGTGGACGGCGGAGGCCACGCTGGCCACGCGCACCCATGGCGGCACCGCCACCAGCGATTCGCGCGACCGCAACCCGCGCCTGTTCTTCACGCTGGCGCGGCGCTTCTGAGCCGCTCGCGGCCCGGTCGCCCCAGCCGGGCCACCGCCCTCCCCGTGCGGTCGCGGCCTCGCGCGCCCGTGTCAGCGCAGGCCGTCAGCTGCCGCGCCTGCGCCGCCGCAAGGGTCCTTCCCGCTTTCACTACAGGGGCTGGCGCCGGCGCCGCACAGGGGCCGGCCGCGGCCGCGGCCATGCTGTCGCCATGTTCCGCCCCGCCTCATTCCACCGTTTCGCTCCCCCGGCCTGGCCGCGACACGCCGGCTGGCTGCTGGCCGCCGCCGCCGGGCTCGCCATGGCCGATGCCGCCCGGCGCCAGCTGGACGGGATCGCGCGGGCGCGGGCCGATGCCGCCGCCGCGCGCGGCGCCTGGTCGCGCCCGGTCGGGGAGCCGCTGCGGCGCGTGCTGGTGCTGGGCGACAGCACGGGCGTGGGCGTGGGCGCGGACCCCGGGCGGGACTCGATCGCCGCCCTGCTGGCGCGCGAGCACCCGCAGGCCCACGTGCTGAACCTGAGCGCGTCCGGCGCGCGGGTGGCCGACATGCTGGCGCAGGCCCGGCAGGCGGCGGCGCAGGGGCCCTGGGACCTGGTGCTGGTGCTGGGCGGCGGCAACGACGTGCTGCAGCGCACCCCCTGGCCCGCGCTGGCCGCCAGCGCCGATGCGCTGCTGGCGACCTTGCGCGGCCGGTCGGGACGGGTGGTGTGGGCCGGCATGGCCAACGTGGGCCTGGCGCCGCTCTTCCTGCGACCGCTGGGCTGGTGGGTCAGCCTGCGCACCCGGCGCGCCGTGCGCCTCTACCGCGCGGCCTGCGCACGGCAGGGCGCGCGCTTCGTGGACTTCTTTTGCGAGGCCGGCGAGGACCCCTTCTCCGCCGAGCCCGCTCGCTACTACGCGCGCGATGGCGTCCACCCCAGCGCGGCGGCCTACGCCCTGTGCTGGCAGCGGCTGCGCCCCGCCGTGGCGGGCGCGCTGGCTCAGAACTTGGTGTAGCCGCCGTCGATGACGAACTGCTCGCCCGTGGCGTAGGCGGAGGCGCGGCTCGCGAGGTACACGGCGATGCCGCCGAAATCGTCGATGCTGCCCCAGCGACGCGCCGGGATGCGCGGCATCACGGCATCGGCGAACTTCGGGTTGCCGACCGACTTCTCCGTCATGTCGGTGACGATCCAGCCCGGCAGGATGGAATTGACGCGGATGCGGTGGCGCGCCAGCTCCACCGCCAGCGCCCGCACCATCGAGGTCACCGCGCCCTTGGACGCGCCGTAGTGGCTGTTGCGCGCCGCGCCCTCGATAGCCGCGGTGCTCGCGGTAGCGACCAGTGAGCCGCCCTGCCCGTGCGCCGCCATGTGCCGCGCCGCCGCGCGGAAGGTGAGGAACACGCCCTCCACGTTGATGCGCTGGACACGGCGGAACTCGTCCAGGCTCATCTCGGTGAGCGGCGTGCCCTTGCTGGACACGCCGGCGTTGGCGAAGCAGGCGTCCACGCGGCCCAGCCAGGCCGCGCTCGCGGCGAAGGCGGCCTCGACCTGTGCCTCCTCGCCCACGTCGCAGACCTGGTACTGCACCCGCGCCGCGTCGCCGCAGCCCTGGGCCAGCCCGGCCGCGGCGGCCTCGGTCTTGCCGGGATTGGAACCCCAGATGCTCACCCGCGCGCCGGCCGCCAGCAGCGCCCGCGCCATGCCCAGCCCGATGCCGCCGTTGCCACCGGTGATGACGACGCCCTGGCCGCTGAGATCGAAGTCCTTGTACATGCCGTGTGTCTCCTGCAGGCAGTGTGTCCGCCCGCGGTCGCGAGCGTCAAGGCAGCGATGTCGCCCAGGTGGCGGGGCCGGCCAGCTCAGCGGCGGCCGCAACCCGGCGCAGGATGCTTTCACAGGGGACCGGCCAAGAAAAAACCCCGCCAGCGATGGGCTGGCGGGGTCGGGTCTCTGGCGGAAACGGAGGGATTCGAACCCTCGATGAGGCTCTACACCCCATACTCCCTTAGCAGGGGAGCACCTTCGGCCACTCGGTCACGTTTCCTGAGGGCCACATTATGCCCCATCCGGCGCCCGGCGGGACGGCCGGGCACCCCATCCGTTCAGGCCGTCGGCTGGTCCAGGTCGAAGGCGCGGTGCAGCGCGCGCACCGCCAGCTCCATGTACTTCTCGTCGATGACGACGGAGGTCTTGATCTCGCTGGTGGAGATCATCTGGATGTTGATGCCTTCCTCGGACAGCGCGCGGAACATCTTGCTGGCGATGCCCACGTGGCTGCGCATGCCGATGCCCACGATGCTCACCTTGCAGATGCGGGTGTCGCCCTCGATGCTGTCGGTGCCCAGGCTGGGCAGCACCTTGCCCTTGAGCAGGTCCACGGTGCGGGCGTAGTCGTTGCGGTGCACCGTGAAGCTGAAGTCGGTCTTCCCATCCTTGGAGATGTTCTGGATGATGACGTCGACCTCGATGTTCGCGTCGGCCACCGCGCCCAGGATGTTGTAGGCGATGCCGGGCTTGTCGGGCACGCCGAGCACGGAAATCTTGGCTTCGTCGCGGTTGAAGGCGATGCCGGAAACGACGGCTTGTTCCATTTGCGTGTCTTCCTCAAAAGTGATCAGGGTGCCGGACTTGGCCTCTTCCTCGATCGCGATGTCCCAGGGCGTGAAGCTCGACAGCACGCGCAGGGGCACCTTGTATTTGCCGGCGAATTCCACCGAGCGGATCTGCAGCACCTTGGAGCCCATGGAGGCCATCTCCAGCATCTCCTCGAAGCTCACGGTCTGCAGGCGGCGGGCCTCGGGCACCACGCGCGGGTCGGTCGTGTAGACGCCGTCCACGTCGGTGTAGATCAGGCACTCGGCCGCCTTCATGGCCGCCGCCACCGCCACGGCGGAGGTGTCGCTGCCGCCGCGGCCCAGGGTGGTGATGTGGCCCTTGTCGTCCACGCCCTGGAAGCCGGTGATGATGACCACCTTGCCGGCCTCGAGCTCGGCGCGCACCTTGCGGTCCTCGATGGACTCGATGCGGGCCTTGGTGTAGGCGCTGTTGGTGTGGATGGGCACCTGCCAGCCGGCGAAGCTGACCGCGGGCACGCCCTCGGCCTGCAGCGCGATCGCCAGCAGGCCGACCGAGACCTGCTCGCCGGTGGAGGCCAGCATGTCCAGCTCGCGCAGCAGCTCGTCGGTCTGCTTCGGGGGCGAGAGCTCCTTGGCCAGGCCGAGCAGCCGGTTGGTCTCGCCGCTCATTGCGCTGGGCACGACCACCATCTGGTGGCCGGCGCGGTGCCACTTGGCCACGCGCTTGGCGACGTTGCGGATGCGCTCCGTGGAGCCCATGGACGTGCCGCCGTATTTGTGAACGATCAGTGCCATTCGAAGGGAGGAGGAAGGACGGGGAACCGGCCAGGCCGGGGTGCCGTTCAGGCCGCGCGGCGCGGGCCCCGAAGACGGGCGCTGCAGAGCGGCAAAACCCCGGGATTATACCGAGGCGGTGTAGGCGAGCCGCTCGCCGTCGCGGGTGACGAAGCCCAGGCCCACCTTGAGGCGGATCGCATGGCCACGGGTGGTGCAGGCCTGCACCTGGTCCAGCAGTTCCTCCATCTGCGCCTCGCTGGCCTGGGTGCCGTGGACGCTGCGCAGCCAGTGCCGCAGCAGGTTGGCCTGGCGTGCCCGGCCGAGCGCACGCAGGGCCTGCAGGCGGGGCGGCGCGCCGGCGGCCGCCAGGTCCAGCGCGCCGAACTCCTCCAGCAGGGCCTGGGCCTGGGCGGCATGGCGGGCGCTGCGGGCGAAGGTGTCGCGAAAGCCCGGGAAGGCCTGGTCCAGCGCCGGCGTCAGCCGGGCCCGGATGCGGTTGCGCGTGAAGCGCACGTCCTGGTTGCTGGGATCCTCGACCCAGGCGATGGCCTGGGACCGCAGGAACTCGCGCAAGGCGGCGCCCGGCACGTCCAGCAGCGGCCGCGCGAAGCGCATGCCGCCGGCGGTCCAGTCCGGGCGCATGCCCGCCAGGCCCGCCAGGCCGGCGCCGCGGGAGAGCGCCAGCAGCAGGGTCTCGGCCTGGTCGTCCGCGTGCTGGGCCAGGGCCACCATGGCACAGCCGGCCTCGTGCGCCGCCGCCGCGAGCGCGGCGTAGCGGGCCCGGCGCGCGGCATCCTCGGGGCTCTCCCCGGCCGCGTGGCGCGCGTCCACGTGCAGGGTGTGCAAGGGAAGGTCCAGCGAACGGCACAGCGCCTCGCAGTGCGCCTGGAAGCCGTCCGCGGCCGGCTGCAGGCCGTGGTGCACGTGCAGGGCGCGCACCTGCCCGGGCCAGCGGCGCGCGCAGGCCACCAGCAAGGCACAGGAATCGGCGCCACCGCTCAGCGCCACGGCCAGCGGCAGGGCCGGCTGGAAGCGCTCTAGGGCCTGGTCCAGGGTGAGGGACATGGGGACGGTGGACGCGCGTGCATGTGAAATTATGCGGCTGGCGCCCGGGTGGACGGCCCGGGTCGCCGGGGCCGCAGAGAATCGCGCCCCATGCGTGCCCCCGCCCCGCTTGCGCCGCTGGTCCTGGGCCTGCTGCTCCTGAACCCCGGCGCCGCCCTGGCCCAGGCCGCGGTGCCCGCGGTGTCCGCCGCCTCGGAGACGATGCACCGCGCAGCCGACGCGCCCTTCCGCTTCATCCTGCGCCACGCCAGGCCGGCAGCCCCCGCCGCACAGCCCGCCAAGGCGGCATCCGCCCCCTCCCGCGGCACGGGCCCGGCCAGCGCCAGCGCGCGTGCGCCCGGTCCGGCGGGCACGGCGCCAGGTCCCGAAGCGGCGGCGGTGCCTGTGCCCGGCGCGGGCCCTGCGGCTGCGGCCGCCCGCGGGGCCTCCGGCGCGGCCCCGCGCGCCAGCGCATCCGCCCCGTCCAGCGCGGTCGCGACGGCCGGAGGTGCCGCCGCGTCCGCCGCGTCGCGAGTCACCGGCCTCGCTCCGCTGCCCGGCGCCTCGGGCACCGGGGCCGCCCCGGCCGCTGTCGCGGCCAGCGCCTCACGCCCGTCGGGCGATCCCGTGCCCGTGCAGACCGGCATGCCGAAGCTGCGGCCCGAGCAGATCCGCCAGGGCCTGCGGGGCACGGTGCGCGTCCAGTTCGAGGTGCTGCCGGACGGCAGGACGGGGAATGTGCGCGTGCTGGAGAGCACGCTGCGCTCGCTCAACCGGGCGAGCGTGGAAGCCGTGCAGGGCTGGCTGTTCCAGCCCCAGGAGGGCACGCGCACGCTGGAGACCGAGCTGGTCTTCGACCTGCGCTGAGGCCGGGCTTCAGCGGGCCTCGGCCTTGGTGTCGTTGAAGCGGCCGCAGCCCTGCAGGCGGTCGTAGCGGCGGTCCAGCAGTTCGCGCGGCTTCAGGTCCGCGAGCTGGCGCCAGGCGTCGTTGAGCGCGCGCTTGAGGAAGGCCGCCATCTGCTTGTGGTCGCGGTGGGCGCCGCCCACCGGCTCGCTCACGATCTTGTCCACCAGGCCCAGGGCCTTGAGGCGGTGCGCGGTGATGCCCATGGCGTCGGCCGCTTCCTGCGCCTTCTCGCCCGTCTTCCAGAGGATGGAGGCGCAGCCCTCGGGGCTGATGACGGAATAGATCGAGTACTGCAGCATCAGCACCTGGTCGCCCACGGCGATGGCCAGCGCGCCGCCGGAGCCGCCCTCGCCGATGATGGTGGTGATGATGGGCACTTCCAGCTGCGCCATCTCGAAGATGTTTCGGCCGATCGCTTCGGACTGGCCGCGCTCCTCGGCGTCGATGCCGGGGTAGGCGCCGGGCGTGTCGACAAAGGTGAACACCGGCAGCTTGAACTTCTCGGCCGTCTTCATCAGGCGCAGCGCCTTGCGGTAGCCCTCGGGCCGGCTCATGCCGAAGTTGCGCAGGCCGCGCTCCTTGGTGTCGCGACCCTTCTGGTGGCCGATCACCATGCAGGCGTTGCCGTTGAAGCGGGCCAGGCCGCCGACGATGGAGAGGTCGTCCGCGAAGTGGCGGTCGCCGTGCAGCTCGATGAAGTCCGTGAAGATCTCGTTCACGTAGTCCAGCGTGTAGGGCCGCTCGGGATGGCGCGCGATCTTGGTGATCTGCCAGGGCGAGAGCTCGCTGTAGATGTCCTTGGTGAGCTGCTGGCTCTTCTTGGACAGCTGGTCGATCTCTTCGGAAATGTCGACCGCGGATTCGGTCTGTACGTAGCGAAGTTCCTCGATCTTGGACTCCAGCTCCGCGATGGGTTGCTCGAAATCCAGAAAGGTTTTCTTGGCCAAGGTGTGTGCTCCTCGGGGGTGTTGTACCGTCAGTACTCGACCGGCAGGGGGTCCAGCGAGCGCCAAATATACCAAGTGGCGACGCTGCAGTAGGGGGCCCAGGCGGCGGCCACCTCGCGCGCATCGCTGCGGCTGACGGCCTCGCCCGAGAAATAGTTGCGGCTGATGCCGTTGATGAGGCCCACGTCGTCCAGGGGCAGGACGTTGGGACGCATCAGGTGGAAGATGAGGAACATCTCGGCCGTCCAGCGGCCGATGCCGCGGATGCCGACCAGCTCGGCGATGATGTCCTCGTCGCCCATGTCCTTCCAGGAATCGACGTGGATCGCACCGGAGTCGAAGTGAAGGGCCAGGTCGACCAGGTATTCGATCTTGCGCGCCGACAGGCCGGCCTCGCGCATGTCGTCGACCTTGAGCTTGAGCACGTTGGCCGGTGCCATGCGGCGCGGCAGCTTGGCGAAGCGGTCCCACACGGTCTGCGCGGCCTTGACCGAGATCTGCTGGCCCACGATGCTGCGCGCCAGCGTGGTGAAGGCGTCGCCGCGCGACTGCAGGCAGGCGTCGCCGAACTGCGGGATCAGCCGCTTCATCACGCGGTCCTTGCGAGAGAGGTGGCGGCAGGCCTCCTCCCAGTAGCCCGGCGTGGTGAACACCACCGGCTCTTCGGGTGCTGCGCTCAAGAGGCGGCCTCCCAGGTCGTGCCCGTGGGCGAATCCTTGAGCACGATGCCCTGGGCCAGCAGGTCGGCGCGGATGCGGTCGGCCTCGGCGAAGTCGCGCGCCTTCTTGGCTGCGGCACGCGCCTCGATCAGGCGCTCCACGGCCTGGGCGTCCACGGCCGTGCCCGCGCGCAGGAAGGCCTTGGGGTCCGACTGCAGCAGGCCCAGCGTGCCGCCCAGCGCAGCCAGCAGCCCGGCCAGGCGCGGCGAGCGCGTGCGGTTGACTTCGGCGGCCAGCTCGAACAGCACCGCCACGGCCTCGGGCGTGCCGAAATCGTTGTCCATCGCGGCCTTGAAGCGCGCGGCATGGCCCTCGGACCAGTCGATGGCGGCCGGCTCGGGCGTGACCCCGTCGAGCGCAGTGTACAGGCGGCGCAGGCTGGCCCGCGCGTCGTCCAGGTGCTTGTCGCTCCAGCCCAGCTCGCTGCGGTAGTGGCCGCGGACCAGGAAGAAGCGCACGGTCTCGGCGTCGTAGTGCGCCAGCACCTCGGGCAGCGAGAAGAAGTTGCCCAGCGACTTGGACATCTTCTCGCCGTCGATGTTGAGGAAGCCGTTGTGCATCCACACGCGCGCCAGCGGCACCTCGAAGGCGCCCTCGCTCTGCGCGACCTCGTTCTCGTGGTGCGGGAACACCAGGTCGATGCCGCCGCCATGGATGTCGATCGGCTGGCCGAGCAGCGCGCGCGCCATCGCCGAGCACTCGATGTGCCAGCCGGGGCGGCCCAGGCCGAAGGGGCTCTCCCACTTGGCGTCCTGCGGCTCGCTGGGCTTGGCCGATTTCCACAGCACGAAGTCCAGCGGGTCCTGCTTGTCCTCCTGCACGGCGACGCGCTCGCCGGCCCGCAGTTCGTCCAGCGGCTTGCCCGAGAGCTTGCCGTAGCCGCGCAGTGCGCGCACCGCGAAGTTCAGGTCGCCGCCGCTGGCGCGGTAGGCCAGGCCCCGGGATTCGAGCAGGCTGCAGATTTCCACCATCTGCGGGATGTAGTCGGTGGCGCGCGGGTCGTGCGTAGGACGCAGGATGCCCAGGGCGTCGTAGTCCTGGTACATGAGCGCGGTCATGCGCTCGGCCAGGGCCCGCACGGTCTCGCCGTTCTCGACCGCGCGGCGGATCATCTTGTCGTCGATGTCCGTGATGTTGCGCACGAAGGTGACGCGCAGGCCGGACGCCTGCATCCAGCGGCGGGCGACGTCGAAGGCCACGGCGGAGCGCACGTTGCCGATGTGCGGCCTGTCGTACACCGTGACACCACAGACGTACATCCGCACATGGCCCGGCTCGATCGGCGAAAACTCTTCCAGTGCACGCGTCAGCGTGTTGTAGATGCGCAGGCTCATTGGGATGTGGTGGGGAGGCGGTGCGCGCGGGTCGCACGGCTACAATCGGTCGCAGTATAAGGCCCCGCTTCATGAACCGCGCCCGCGTCCGCCACCTCGTCCTGGCCGCCCTCGCCCTGCTGACGCTGCCGGCGCTGGCCGATGACTTCAGCGACATCCAGCAACTCATGAAGGCCGGCCAGCCGGCGCAGGCACTGGCCCGCACCGAGCAGGCCATCACCACGACGCCGCGCGACGCGCGCCTGCGCTTCCTCAAGGGCGTGCTGCTGGCCGACCTCGGCCGCCGCAGTGAAGCCGTGCAGGCCTACACCGAGCTCACGCAGGACTTCCCCGAGCTGCCGGAGCCCTACAACAACCTGGCCGCGCTCTACGCCGCCACGGGCGACTACGACAAGGCCCGCGCGGCGCTCGAATCCGCGGTGCGCGCCAACCCCGGCTACGGCACCGCCTACGAGAACCTGGGCGACGTGTACCTGCGGCTCGCCGCGCAAGCGTACACGCGGGCCCAGCAGCTGGGCCCCGATGGCACGGGCGCGGGCGCCAAGCTGGCCCAGGTGCGCCAGCTCTTCGGCCCGGCCCGGCCCGCGGTGCCTGCCGCTGCGCCGGCCGCCCCTGCAGCGTCGTCCGCCTCCGCCGCCGCGCGCTGACCCCGCCGGCCGCACGCCTGCCCGGGCCCCGCTACCATTGCACGCCTGCCAACCCTGGAGACCCGCTTGAAGCACAGCCTCACCCGCCGCAGCGCCGCCCTCGCGGCCTGTGCGTGCGCGCTCGCGCTCGCGCTGCCGATGACCACCTCCGCCGCCGAGGACGCGCCCCGCGTCAAGTTCGTCACCACGCAGGGCGACTTCACGGTCGAGGTCTACCCCGACAAGGCGCCCAAGACCGTGGCGAACTTCCTGCAGTACGTGCGCGACAAGCACTACGACGGCACCATCTTCCACCGCGTGATCGAGAACTTCATGGTGCAGGGCGGCGGCTACGACGCCAAGTACAACGAGAAGCCCACGCGCGCGCCGGTGCCCCACGAGGGGCGCGAGGCCCTGGAGCGCGGCGGCCCGCACAACACCGTGGGCACGCTGGCCATGGCGCGCACCAACGATCCGAACTCGGCCACCGCGCAGTTCTTCATCAACGTGAAGGACAACCCCTTCCTGGACCCGGTGCCCCTGCCGCCGGGCGACCCGGTGAAGAAGTTCGAGTACCACGGCCGCACCTATGAGAACGTGCCGCGTTCGCAGCTGCTGAACGCCGCCCAGCTGTACGGCTACACCGTGTTCGGCAAGGTCGTCAGCGGCATGGACACCATCAACAAGATCAAGGCCGTGCCCACCGGATCCGGCGGCCCCTTCCCCACCGACGTGCCGCAGACGCCGGTCGTCATCCAGTCCGCCACCATCGTCAAGAAGTGAGGCTTCCCATGAGCAACCCCCAGGTCGAACTCCACATCGCCGGCTACGGCACCGTCACCCTCGAACTCGACGCCGAGAAGGCCCCCAGGTCGACCGAGAACTTCCTCAGCTACGTGAAGAAGGGCCACTACGACGGCACCGTCTTCCACCGCGTGATCAACGGCTTCATGGTGCAAGGCGGCGGCTTCACCCCCGGCATGGGCCAGAAGCCCACCGACGCGCCGATCGAGAACGAGGCCGCCAACGGCCTGAAGAACGACAAGTACACCGTCGCCATGGCCCGCACCAGCGACCCGCACTCCGCCACCGCGCAGTTCTTCATCAACGTGGCCGACAACGACTTCCTCAACCACAGCGGCAAGAACCCCAGCGGCTGGGGCTACGCGGTGTTCGGCAAGGTCGTGTCCGGCACCGACGTCGTCGACCGCATCAAGGGTGTGAAGACCGGCCGCAAGGGCTTCCACGACGACGTGCCCCAGGCCGACGTGGTGATCGAGAAGGCCGTCGCCCTCTGACCCTGCCCATGGCCGCGGCTGCCCCGGCGTTCACCGAACTGCTGGCGCCGCCGGCCTGGCGCAGCGTCGACTTCATCTCCGACCTGCACCTGCAACCCGGCGAGCCCGCCACCTTCGAGGCCTGGCGGCGGTTCATGGCGGCCACGCCCGCCGACGCCGTCTTCATCCTGGGTGACCTGTTCGAGGTCTGGGTGGGCGACGACCTGGCCGCCGCCCCCGGCTTCGCGGCCGACTGCGCCGCCGTGATCGCGGCCACCGCGCAGCGCGCGCCGGTGTTCCTGATGCACGGCAACCGCGACTTCCTCATCGGCGAGGGCTTTGCCCGCGCCTGCGGCGCCACCCTGCTCGCCGACCCGGCGGTGCTGGGCTTCGCAGGCCAGCGTGTCGTGCTCACGCACGGGGACGCGCTGTGCCTGGACGACACCGACTACATGGCTTTCCGCGCCCAGGTGCGGGACGCGGCCTGGCAGCAGGCCTTCCTGGCCCGCCCCGCTGCCGAGCGCGAGGCCCTGGGCCGCGAGATGCGGCGCCAGAGCGAGGCCCGCAAGCGCGAGCAGGGCCCCGAGCAGTACGCCGACCTGGACGCCGCCGCCGTGCAGGCCTGGCTGGACGCTGCGGACGCCCGCGCCATGGTGCACGGCCACACCCACCGCCCCGCCACGCATGCGCTGGCCGGCGGGCGCGAGCGCATCGTGCTCAGCGACTGGGACGCGGCGGCGCAGCCGCCCCGGCTGCAAGCGCTGCGCCTGTCCGCCGCGGGCGCGCAGCGCATCGCGCTGGCCTGAGATGTTCGGCTGGCTGCGCCGTGCCGCCCGCCCGGCGCGCGAGATCCCCGGGCCGCACTGGGAGCGCGTGCTGCGCGACCACCCCTTCCTCGCCCGCCGGCCGGCCGCCGAGTTGCAGGCGCTGCGGGCGATGACGGGGCGCTTCCTCGCCGACAAGGAATTCACCGGCGCGAACGGCCTGGTGGTGAGCGACGCCATGGCCATCGCGATCGCCGCGCAGGCGGTGCTGCCCGTGCTGCACCTGGGCCTGCAGTGGTACGAGGACTTCGTGGGCATCGTGGTGCATCCCGGCCAGGTGCTGGCACCGCGCACGGCGCAGGACGAAGCCGGCGTGGTGCACGAGTGGCGCGAGGTGATCGCCGGCGAGACGCAGCCGGGCGGCCCGGTCACCCTGAGCTGGCAGGACGTGGCGGGCGCGGGGCTCTCGGCCGAGCACGGCTACAACGTGGTGGTGCACGAGTTCATCCACAAGATCGACATGCGCGACGGCAGCGCCAATGGCTGCCCGCCTCTGCCCACGACGGCGCTGCGGCGCGACTGGCCGCAGGTGATGCAGGCCGAGTGAGAGGCCTTCCGCGAGAAGACCATCATCGCCCAGCGCTTCGGCGGCGAGCCGCCCTGGCTGGACCCCTACGGCGCCACGGCCCCCGCCGAGTTCTTCGCCGTCGCGGGCGAGGCCTACTTTGTCAACCGCGAGCGCTTCGGGCTGGAACACCCGCGCCTGCTGGCGCTGTTCGACGCGTTCTTCCTGCGGGGTCTGGGGGGCTGAGGTCTGCGCTGCGCAGCTTGTGCAGCTTGTTCGGGTTGTGCGGCTCGGGCGGGTTGGCGCTCGCCCGGACCGCGACGGAGGTAGGCCACTCCGCGACTGTCCCCCGCCCCAGCCCGGGCGCGTACCGGTTTCTACAACGTGGCGCTCGTGCGGGTGCCTCAGGCCCCCTGGAAGCCCTTCGCCCGGCAGGTCAGCACCAGCGTATCCCGGTGCCCCGCCCTGCCCTCCACCGGCTGGATCGGCGTGGTCTCGTGGATCACGCGCTCGTCGTCCAGCAGCAGCAGGCTCCAGGGCTCCTGCAGCGTGAAGCGCTCGCCCGCGCGGCCCTCGGCCTCGAAGACGCGGGTCTCGCCGCCCTTGATCGCCTCACGGTCGACCAGGAACACGGCCACCAGGTCCACGCCGTCGCGGTGCGCACCCTCGGGCGTGGGCCGGCCGATGCCGCCCGCGGTGTCGATGCGGAACTGGTGCGCCTCGATGAACCAGGGCTGCGCCCCCTTGAGCACGCTGGCCGTGCGGGCCAGGGCCCGCAAGAGGCCCTGCCAGGCGGGCGAGGCCAGCACCTGCGGCTGCACCGGATCGAACCAGCGCTGCATGCCGCCGTGCAGGGCGTTGTATTCGAGCGGCTGCCAGTGCGCGCGGTGCGGCACCTGGGTGATC
>NZ_JADDOJ010000160.1 GCF_015159745.1 Ramlibacter aquaticus
ACGGCGCGTGTCAAGGTAGTTGTCGCCTCAGTCATGCAGCCATTTGGTCGATATGGACCTCCGGGGCTGCGCCGGCTCGGACCGCTCTCTCGCGCTCCGGATTGAGCGTGACGAACTCGATGGGCGACCAGTTGCGGGTGCCGCGTGCCCAGCGACGCGGATGTCGTTCGCGGGCCTGCTGGTACACCGCATCGCGCTCGGCGAGGATGTCCCGATCGGCACCTGCGTGACGTTGCGCAGGGCTGACGTAACGGATGCCGCTGTGGCGGTGCTCATGGTTGTACCAATGCACGAAGTTCGCAGCCCACTCACGTGCGTCCTGCAGATCGACGAAGCCGCGCGATGGAAACTCGGGTCGGTACTTCGCCGTGCGGAACAAGCTCTCCACGAAGGCGTTGTCGTCGCTTACGCGTGGCCGTGAGTACGAGGGCTTCACACCCAGCCAGTGCAGCATTGCCAATACCGTGGTGGCCTTGAACGTCGAGCCGTTGTCGCCGTGCAGCACGGGCTTGGCCGCCAGGGCGTGGATGCCTTCGGCCAGTGCCGTGCGCCGGGCCAGGTGCGCGGCGTGCTCGGCCTCGTCGCTGTCGTGCACCTCGAAGCCGACGACCTTGCGGCTGTAGACGTCCAGAATCAAGTACAGGTGGAACCAGCGTCCGGCCACCGCTGCGGGCAAGTACGTCATGTCCCAGCACCACAGTTGCCGCGGCGCCGTGGCCACGTGCGTGGTGGGCGGCCTCATCGCGCGCGGTGCCTTGGCGCGCCCACGATGGCGGCTTTGGCCGGCAGCGCGCAGCACGCGGCTGAAGCTGGATTCGCTGGCCAGGTACACGCCCTCGTCGGCCAGCATGGGCACGATGCGCGCCGGCGGCATGTCGGCAAAGCGCGGCTCGTTGGCCACCGCCAGCAGGCACTGGCGCTCTTCGGGACTCAGGGCATGGGCCGGTGTGGGTCGTCTCGCGTTGGGCCTGCGATCGCCCGATTGGAGGCCTTCTGCGGCCCGCCAGCGCTGCAAGGTACGCACGCTGATGCCGGCCAGCTCGCAGGCTGCCGCCAAACGCGCACCACTGGCATGTGCTGCTTCGATGTCCCGGGCCAATGCCTGGCGATCTTCCAGGCCGATCATTCGGCCACGCCCCTGTCCTTGGGGAAGATCGCCTCGAGCTTTTTTGACAGCACCAGCAACGCTGCTGCCTCCGCCAGAGCCTTCTCCTTGCGATGCAGCTCGCGCTCCAACTCCTTGATGCGGCGGCGATCCTGCTTTGCCTGCGAAGGCGCCGCGCGTGCCTCCTCCGGCTGCGTCAACGCTGCGGTAGCGGCCTCACGCCACTGCGCCAACTCCTGCGGGTACACGCCCTGGGCGCGGCACCAGGCCGCACGAGCGGTCTCGTCCATTGGCGCCGTGGTGATCACCGCCTCCAGGCGGGCCGCCGCTGTCCAGACCCGCTCGCGAGCGGGTCTGGACAGCGCCTCTGACCTCCAGCGCTCCAGCGTATCCACGCTCACTCCGACCTCTCGCGCCACCGCATCGGGCGCTGCGCTCTCCGGCGGCAGCAACCTCGCCACCGCACGTTCCTTGAATGCCTTGCCGTACCTTGCCAATTCGTTCTCTCGTCATCGCCCCCGAGTCCTCGATTTCTATCGGGGCGACAACTATTCTGACGCGGGGGGAG
>NZ_JADDOJ010000161.1 GCF_015159745.1 Ramlibacter aquaticus
GAACGGGGGGCGCTCATTTCGGGCTGGCCGGGTCGAAGCCGGCGGGAAGACGGGAGGGAATCCAGGCAGCGCCCTGGAAGGCGCCCATGTGGCCACTGCTGCTGACGACGAAATCCTGCGTGGTGACATGCGCCGCGCCCGGGCCGCGCGGGCGCCCGGCGCGGGCCAGGAAGGCCTGGAAGCGCGGCCCCAGGAGCGCGCGCAGGTCGGGCTTGACGGGCCCCTGCCAGCTCAGGGCGAACACCTGGCCGTCGGCCCCGGCGAATTCGTTGATCACGGTGCCGTCCGCCTGCTGCGACTGCCACTGCCGCCAGGTGGGCGCGCTCGCCACCGCGGCCGCGCCGGCCTGGGGCAGGCTGCCCAGCTCGGCGTGGGCCGCCGCCGTCCAGGAAGCGGCCAGGCAGGCCGCTACGGGTATCCATCGTCTACGGGTCATGGCCATGAGGAGGAGCATATACGCCCGAAGGTTCCCCCGGCGTCGGCCGCGCACCACAAAATGGCAGCAGGCCGCATGGAATTACCGCTGCCGGCAAGGGGCAGGCAAGCCGTGCGAGCATGCGCCCATGCTGGGACGCATCAAGAAGATCCACCGGCTGGCACGGCCGGAACCGCAAGCGCCGGCCGAACCGATCTGCCCCTTGTGCCTGCGGCCCGTGCCGCCGGCCGAACAGGACGCGCACCACTGGGTGCCACGCTCGCGGGGCGGGCGCGAGACGGCCATCCTGCATCGCATCTGCCACCGCCAGGTCCACGCCCTGCTGGACGAGGACGCGCTGGCGCGCCAGTACCACAGCGCCCAGGCCCTGCTGGGCCACCCGCAGGTGGCGGCCTTCGCGCGCTGGGTCAGCAGCAAGCCGCCGCACTTCCACGAACGCACGCGCAAGAGCCGGGCGCTGCGCCGCGGCTGAACGCGGGCTTGCCGGACGCGGCCCCTCGCCCCAAGATCGGCGACTTCTTCTTCAGGGGCACGATCGCATGGACCGAATCTTCCAGGGCCGCTACACCGCGGACGTCGAGGGCCCCTTCGTGGTGTTCCTCATCGGCCTGCGCATCAACCGCCTGTGGGCCGTGCACAAGTGGCTGCCGGTGGCGCGCGCCATGGGCCCCATGCTGGCGGAACTGCAGGCCCAGCCGGACATGGGCCTGCTGCATGCGGAGACCTACCTGTACTGGCGTGGGGTGGCGCTGGTGCAGTACTGGCGCTCCTTCGAGCAGCTGGACCGCTTCGCCCGCAACCCGCAGGCCAGCCACCTGGGCGCCTGGAAGCGCTTCAACCAGGCCGTGGGGGCCGATGGCTCGGTCGGCATCTGGCACGAGACCTACCTGGTGCAGCCGGGCGGCTACGAGTGCATCTACGGCAACATGCCGCGGCGCGGGCTGGCCCGCGTGGGCACGCACGGCCCCGCCACGGGCGCCCGGCTGACGGCGCGCCGGCGGGCGGGCATGGAGGGCGAGCCGGCCGTGCCGCCCTACCCCAACCCGGACGGCGGGCGCTGACTCAGAAGGG
>NZ_JADDOJ010000162.1 GCF_015159745.1 Ramlibacter aquaticus
TATATGGACTCCTCCCCAACGACAAGGTTCTGATCACTGTAGTTGGCCTTTGAGGTAAACGCCTGCGGTCGTATATCCGGCATCAGTGGTGGGCTGCTTGAGCCCGTGCCGTCATGGGTTCCGCGTGGTAGGAAGCAGCGCCAAACGTTCGATCGGCTTGCAACGAGCCGGACTAGTTATCGGCGTCAGCGCTTCCTGGGGTTCGTCCCTGTTGGCCATGAGGGGCAATCAGTCCTTGGCAAGCGAGAAGTAAAGCAACAAGTTGGTCAGTGCGCTGCGGGTCGCGGCTTGCAGGCGCGCTGCGCGTCAAAGGGTTGCTGGTGACGCAGCGTCGCAAAGCAGATCCGCGCCAGCTTGTTGGCCAGCGCACAGGTGGCCTTGTTCTGATTCGTTCGCTCCCGCACGGCGAGCGCCCAGGCCTTAAGCCCTGTGCAGTCGCGCCCGGCGCTGTGCGCGCGAGCAGCTGCCTGCAGGACGCTGCGCGCGCCGTGCGTGAGTAGCGTTCGCAAGTAGCGATCACCAGCGCGCGTGATGTGCCCGAGCCGCCGCGTGTTGCCTGAGCTGTGCTCGTAGGGCGTCAGGCCCATCCAGGCAGCGAGCTGGCGGCCGTTGCGAAACTGCGTGAGGTTGGTGCCGACGGCTGCAACCAGCGCCGTCGCGGTGAGCAGACCCACGCCGGGGATTGACAGCAGCAACTGGCAGGCGGGGCTTTGCCGCACGACCTCGCGCAAGTCGCGCTCGAGCTGGGCGATGCGCGCCTCCAGCTGCACCACTTCGACCAGCAGCATCTGCATCGTGGGGCGGAGCATGGCGGGCAATGGCGAGCCCGGGTCTCCCACCAGGCTGCGCACAGCCTGCAAGCCCGTCTTGGCGCCCACCGGGATCGGCACGCCGAACTCACGGCAGTAGCCACGCAGGGTGTTGATGCGCTGGGTGCGGCTGCTCATCCATTGGCTGCGAGCTCGGTGCAGGGCTTGCAGAGCCTGCTGTTCGACCGACTTGACGCGCACCTCACGGATACGCGGGTCGTTGTTGGCCTGCAAAAGCGCGCCACAGTCTGCTGCGTCGGTCTTGTTGCGCAGGCAGTACGGCTTGACGTGCGTGGCTGGCAGTAGGCGCACCGCAACGCCTTGGCGCTGCAGCGTCCGCGCCCAGTGGTGGGCCGAGCCGCAGGCTTCCATGACGACTTGGCCGGTGACGCGGTTTGCGAAGAAGCGCTCGAACTGTGTGCGCGTGAGTCGGTGCGTGCCTGTGATGCGGCCATTGGCATCGGCCTCAGCGACCTGAAAAACAGTCTTTGCCAGATCGACGGCGACGGTTGTAGCATTCATGTCGGACTCCTTTCGTTGAAGACCTGATCCCCACGCCAATGAAGACCAGTGCGCCATTTGGACGCGAAAAACGAGAGGAGTCCATCCCATCATTCGACACGG
>NZ_JADDOJ010000163.1 GCF_015159745.1 Ramlibacter aquaticus
CTGGAGTTGACCCAGTTCCGTGGACGGTTTCTGGTTTGATTCTCAAACCGTCTGGGGTGCTCCGTCGGCATGGTCTGCCTCATGCTTACGGGCATCGAATTGCATCTGCTGGCTCCTTTCAAAGTTCAGGGGTGAGAGGTAGCCCAGGCCGCTGTGGCGGCGCCTGGGGTTGTACCAACCTTCAATCCAGGTGAACACTGCCATGCGGGCCTGGGCCTTCGACTCGAAGCTGTGGCGCTCGATGAGCTCGGCCTCCAGGCTGGCAAAGAAACTCTCGGCCATCGCGTTGTCGTAGGCATCACCCACCGTTCCCATCGACGGGCGAACGCCCATCTGCCTGCAGCGCTCACCGAAGGCCAGGCTCGTGTACTGGCTGCCTTGGTCGCTGTGGTGGATGACGTCTTTCGGCTTTCTCTGGGTCAGCGCCATGTTCAGTGCCGAGAGAACCAGGTCGGCCGTCATGCGCTCGCCCATCGACCAACCCACCACACGTCGGCTCCACACGTCGATGACCACTGCCAGGTACAGGAACCCCGTCCAGGTGGGCACGTAGGTCATGTCGGCCACCCACAGCTGATTGGGTCCACTGGCCCTGAACTGGCGTTTGACCAAGTCGGCGGCAGGCGTATTGCGTTTGTCCCGCCGTGTGGTCACGGTAAAGCCTCGGCGGCGGCTGATGCCGCGGATAGCGGCGGCACGCATCAGGCGTGCGACACGCTGGCGGCTGATGCACACCCCTTGCTCCATGAGTTCAGCCCTCACGCGAGGCATTCCGTAGGACTCGTAGGAGTCGCGGTGAATCTGGCGGATTCGCTCGGTCATCACCGCATCGGTGATGCTTCGCTGGGAGGGGGCACGTTCTCGCCAAACATAAAAGCCGCTGGCGGAGACGCCCAGGACACGGCACATGGTGCGCACAGGGAAGTCGGCCTGGTTCGCCATCACGAGTCCGAAGACTTCGTCGAAGTCGCATCGCTGCGACCGGCAAACCAGGCCGTAGCCTTTGCCAAGATGTCACGCTCCTGCTGAACCTGGCGCAGTTGACGACGCAGGCGCACCAATTCCTCGCGCTCGGCAGTGGTCAATCCTTCCTTGCCGGGCAACGGCTTGCCGCTGTCGATGGCAGCTTGGCCAACCCAGTTGGTGATGGACTGCGCGGTGACGTTGAACTCCCGAGAGAGCTCGGCCGGTGTGCGACCGGCACGCACCAACTCCACCATCTGCTGCCTGAATTCCGCCGGGTACGGCGGTCTGACCTTGGACATTTACGGCTCCTTGAACACAAAGAATGATGTGTCCACCGAACCGGGTCAACTCCA
>NZ_JADDOJ010000164.1 GCF_015159745.1 Ramlibacter aquaticus
TGAGGTTGCCCTCGAATTTCGGAGTTCATAGCTCAGTCCCGGAGAATGCCGGGAAAGGAGATGAGAGATGGACGAAGGAAGAAGCCGAGGGAAGTACACCCTGGAGTTCAAGCAGGAGGCGGTCAGGCAAGTCAAGGCTGGGCGCGCGGCGTCGGTGGTGGCCAAGACTTTGGGCATGCCCAAGGCGAGCCTGACGAACTGGGTCAGAGCAGCAGCCAAGGGCCAACTGGGGCTGACGGCTGATGGCAAGGCAGCGCCGATGGTCACGCCAGAGCAGGCTGAGATCGCCCGGCTGAGAGCAGAGGTGGCACGCCTGAGGATGGAGCGCGACATCGCAAAAAAAGCCGCGGCGTACTTTGCGCAGGACGTGTTGCAAGGTACGCCTGGATCCGGTCGATGAAGAGGCGCTGGCCGATCACGCTGATGTGCGAAGTTCTGCAGGTCAGCCCCAGCGGGTACTTCAGCTGGGCCGCGTCACAGGGGCAAGCAGGTAATGGGCGGCGGCGCAGCCACAGCGACGAGGCCTTGCTGGCGCATATGCGAGCCATTCACGAGCAGATGCGCGGCGAGTACGGCTGGCCGCGGATGCACAAGGAGCTGCTGGCCCGTGGGGTGCGGGTGGGCAAGGAGCGAGTGCGCCTGCTGATGCAACAACACGGCATCCGGGCCAAGGGCAAGAGGAAGTTCGTGGTGACCACCGACAGCAGCCATCAGCTGCCGGTGGCACCCGACCTGGTCCAGCGGCGCTTCACGCCGGCCGCGCCCAATCGCGTGTGGACGGGCGACATCACCTATCTGCCCACAGACGAGGGTTGGCTGTACCTGGCCGCGGTGCTGGACCTGCACAGCCGCCAAGTCGTTGGCTGGAGCTTGCAGCCTCACATGCACAGCACGCTGGTCAAGGATGCCCTGTTGATGGCCTGTTTCCGTCGCAAGCCCACGGCCGGTCTGATCTTTCACAGCGATCGCGGCGCGCAATATTGCAGCCGGGACTTCCAGGACACCCTGCAGGCTTGGGGCATACGCAGTTCGATGTCGCGCAAGGGCAATTGCTGGGACAACGCTCCCACAGAAAGCCTATGGGGCCGGCTGAAGACCGCCTGTGTCCATGGCCGACGGTTTGCCACGCAAGACCAGGCACGCCAGGTCGTCATGAACTGGATCGCCTTCTACAACCATTCGAGGCTACATTCGGCGCTTGGGTATCTCAGCCCAATGCAGTTCGAACAACGCTGGTTGGCGGCGCAGCAAAAATCTGCCGCCTGACGATCGGGTTATGCACTCCGATTTCTAGGGGCAACCTCA
>NZ_JADDOJ010000165.1 GCF_015159745.1 Ramlibacter aquaticus
CCGCGCGCTCCGCGTCAGTGAGCTCGATGTTGCTGGTGCGGGTATATGCATTGGGCATGAGGCATCTCCGAGGATGCCTCATCCCATGCAGTTTTCGTGCCTATGAATTAGCGGGACAGGACACTAGGCCGGGTTCGCACTTCACAAGCTCTGCCCCCGCGCGGACGCAGAGCCCTGAATGTTCTTCGCTAATTCACGAGTGTGTACTGCTCGCGAACGGCCAGCCCGGCATGTGGCAAGTTCACCGCCGTCAGGGCGACGAAGTAGTCCGAGAACCGATACTCCACGCGTGCCGTCTGCAAGGCGCTGGCTCGCAACACAGCCGGCGAAGCGTCGCCCGTCACGCGGGCGGGCGCACCGAACACCTTGGCCATCCGCGCTCTCGCGTCCGACCACGCCTGCTGCGAGCCCGTGTCGTCCAGTCCGCGTCGGTACAGGTCCACGGCGATCAATCGACCCGCCGGCGAAAAACTGAACCAGAGCTCGCTCACTGCCGGGCCCTCCGCCCCCAGGGCGGCAGCCGGTATGCCGCGGCAGCGCACGAAGGGGTAGCCCCGCTGCAGCGTCTCGCACTGCGCGCCGCTCGCCTTCTGCCACTGCTTCACATCGGCCTCGGTGGTCTGGCCGAGCGTCATGCCCAAGGCCTGTCTCGCAGGCGCGGGGACGGTGCCCCGCAGCGCCTGGGACCCCACCTGCCGCAGGTGCGTGACCTGCTCGGCGCTCACCTTGTCCACCGGACAGGGAACGCCCAGGCGGGCCATCAGTTCGCGCCCCCCGCTCGTGTGCAGGGCGCCGATCGCGCCGATCGCGGCGACGATCACGCCCATGCCCGTGACAGAGGCGCCCCAGGCGATGCGCCTCATTGGCAGGTCTGGGCCGTGTTGGGGGCGAAGTACTGCGGCGTCGGGGACACAATGTCGCCCTTCAGCCCGACGAGGGTGGGCGCCACGCGCGCAATGTACGCATCCGGCACGCCGTCCTGCTTCATGACCGCCGCTGCATCCGTGATGAACTGGTCAAAGACGCAGCCCGGGATCCCCAGGTCGGCGTGGGCAGCGACCATGTCGTCGCACATCACCTGCGTGCCGTCGGCCATCACCGGGCCGGGGTAGGTGTAGGGGCCCCCGAAGACGGCGCCGAACTGCAGGTTGGAGTTGACCCGGTTCGGTGGACACATCATTCTTTGTGTTCAAGGAGCCGTAAATGTCCAAGGTCAGACCGCCGTACCCGGCGGAATTCAGGCAGCAGATGGTGGAGTTGGTGCGTGCCGGTCGCA
>NZ_JADDOJ010000166.1 GCF_015159745.1 Ramlibacter aquaticus
AAATGGCAAAAGGCAAGTTTGAGCGGACCAAGCCGCACGTGAACGTGGGCACGATCGGCCACGTGGACCATGGCAAGACGACGCTGACGGCGGCCATCACCACGATCCTGGCGTCCAAGTTCGGTGGCGAGGCCAAGGCCTACGACCAGATCGACGCGGCCCCGGAAGAAAAAGCCCGCGGCATCACGATCAACACCGCGCACGTCGAGTACGAGACGGCCAACCGCCACTACGCGCACGTGGACTGCCCCGGCCACGCCGACTACGTGAAGAACATGATCACCGGTGCCGCCCAGATGGACGGCGCGATCCTGGTGGTGTCCGCCGCTGACGGCCCGATGCCCCAGACGCGCGAGCACATCCTGCTGGCTCGCCAGGTGGGCGTGCCCTACATCATCGTGTTCATGAACAAGTGCGACATGGTCGATGATGCCGAGCTGCTCGAGCTGGTCGAGATGGAAGTGCGCGAGCTGCTGTCCAAGTACGACTTCCCCGGCGACGACACCCCGATCATCAAGGGTTCGGCCAAGCTGGCGATCGAAGGCGACAAGGGCGAGCTGGGCGAAGGCGCGATCCTGAAGCTGGCCGATGCGCTGGACAGCTACATCCCCACGCCCGAGCGCGCGGTGGACGGTGCCTTCCTGATGCCGGTGGAAGACGTGTTCTCCATCTCCGGCCGTGGCACGGTGGTGACCGGCCGCGTGGAGCGTGGCGTGGTCAAGGTCGGCGAGGAAATCGAGATCGTAGGTATCAAGCCCACGCTGAAGACGACCTGCACGGGCGTGGAGATGTTCCGGAAGCTCCTGGACCAGGGCCAGGCGGGCGACAACGTCGGTATCCTGCTGCGCGGCACCAAGCGTGAAGAAGTCGAGCGCGGCCAGGTGCTGGCCAAGCCGGGTTCCATCAAGCCGCACACGCACTTCACCGCCGAGGTGTACGTGCTGTCCAAGGACGAGGGCGGCCGCCACACGCCGTTCTTCAACAACTACCGCCCCCAGTTCTACTTCCGCACGACGGACGTGACCGGCGCGATCGAGCTGCCCAAGGACAAGGAAATGGTGATGCCCGGTGACAACGTCACCATCACCGTGAAGCTGATCGCCCCCATCGCCATGGAAGAAGGCCTGCGCTTCGCCATCCGCGAAGGTGGCCGCACCGTGGGTGCCGGCGTCGTCGCGAAGATCATGGAGTAA
>NZ_JADDOJ010000167.1 GCF_015159745.1 Ramlibacter aquaticus
CTAGTGTCCTGTCCCGCTAATTCATAGGCACGAAAACTGCATGGGATGAGGCATCCTCGGAGATGCCTCATGCCCAATGCATATACCCGCACCAGCAACATCGAGCTCACTGACGCGGAGCGCGCGGAGCTCACGTCGATGGCCAGGTCGCGCTCTCTGCCCGCGGCGCTGGCGCTTCGCGCGCGCATCGTGCTGGCGTGCGAAGGCTCCAACCAGGCCAGCACAGACGTTGCAAAGTCGCTCGGGATCGATCGCAACACCGTCAACAAGTGGCGCGGCCGGTATGCGCGCGATCGGATCTCTGGTCTGTATGACGAGCTTCGCCCAGGGCGGCCGCGCACTGTAGATGACGAGCGCGTTGCGCAGTTGATCAACAAGACCTTGCATACCAAACCCGCGCACGGGGCGACACACTGGAGCACACGCGCCCTTGCTGCCGAGACAGGCATCAGCAAGACATCGGTGGCGCGCTATCTCAAGGCCTTTCAGCTCAAGCCGCACCGTGTGCAGAGCTTCAAGCTCTCGACCGATCCGCTGTTCGTGGAAAAGCTGCGCGATGTCGTGGGCCTGTACCTGAATCCACCGGAGAACGCGCTGGTGCTGTGCGTGGACGAGAAAAGCCAGTGTCAGGCGCTGGAGCGGACGCAGCCAATGCTGCCGATGGGATTTGGCTACGTCGAGGGTGTCACGCATGACTACGTTCGCCACGGAACAACGACGCTGTTTGCAGCACTGAACGTGCTCAATGGCCAGGTGCTGGCCAGTTGCAAGCCTCGCCACCGCCATCAGGAGTTTCTGTCCTTCCTGCGCGAAATCGACAAGGCCGTACCGCAGGACTTGGACGTGCACTGCATCGCGGACAACTACGCGAGCCACAAGCACCCGAAGGTGCGTGCGTGGCTGGCGCAGCGCCCACGCTGGCACATGCACTTTGTGCCGACCTACTCCAGCTGGCTCAACCAGGTCGAGCGGTTCTTTGCGATCATCACCGACAAGGCGATCCGCCGTGGCTCATTCAAAAGCGTCAAGGAACTGACGAAAAAGATCGACAGCTTCGTCAGGCAGTACAACGAGAACTGCAAGCCGTTCACCTGGACGGCCACCGCGGATTCAATCCTCGAAAAACTCGCTCGCCTCTGCGCACGAATTACCGGGACAGGACACTAG
>NZ_JADDOJ010000168.1 GCF_015159745.1 Ramlibacter aquaticus
CCGCCACCCTCCACGCCATGAAGCTGCAGCCCGACCGGTTCGACGTCCAGGCCATCACCGGCTACGGCCCGGGCTGGGTCGGGGTCAACGGCGAGCGCGTCACCGGCAGCGTGATCATCGCCTCCAGCGGCGAGCGCCTGCCCTGGCCGGTGCAGCGCTTCGAGGACCTGGGCCCCGACGCCTTCCAGACCCTGGCCGGGCTGGACATCGAGGTCGCGCTCTTCGGCAGCGGGCAACGCATCCGCTTCCCCCGGCCGGCCTGGCTGGCGCCCCTGCTGGAGCGGCGGATCGGCCTGGAAACCATGGACACGGCGGCCGCCTGCCGCACCTACAACATCCTCGCCCAGGAAGGCCGCCGCGTGGCGGTCGCTCTGCTGCTCGAGCCCGCCGCCTGAGAGGCCCCGCCGGCAGGTAGGTTTCGGGGTAAAATCGGGGGTTGCGGGCGTCTCACGTGGCGCCTGACAACAACGAGCATTCCTGTCACACGAGAAACAAATCCATGGCGATCGTTGTCAACAAACTCATCCCCGAATTCGAGGCCAACGCCACGGGCGGAATCAAGGTCACCAACACATCCCACATGGGGCAGGTGCTGGTGCTCTACTTCTACCCCAAGGACAACACGCCCGGGTGCACGACCGAAGCCATGCAGTTTCGCGACAAGTACAAGGATTTCGTGAAGGCAGGGGCCACCGTGTTCGGCGTCTCGCGCGACAACATGAAGTCGCACGACGACTTCAAGGCCAAGCTGGAACTGCCCTTCGAGCTCATCGCCGACACCGAAGAGAAGATGTGCCACATGTTCGGCGTGGTCAAGAACAAGATCATGTACGGCAAGAAGGTCAAGGGCATCGAGCGCAGCACCTTCCTCATCGGCGCCGACGGTATCCTCAAGCAGGAGTGGCGCGGCCTGAAGGTCCCCGGCCACGTGGACGAAGTGCTCAAGGCGGTGAAGCTGCTCAAGAAAGCGGCTTGACGTTTTGTAGCAACAGGCCCGGGGGCGCGGTTGTGGCGCCACAGGGCTTGTGCATAATGAATTCATGCCGTTGATTCCGGCGCACCGCGCCGAAACCGCAAGCCCGAAACAAGCCGCCCGGCTCGCCTGGCGGCTTTTTCGTTTCTCTGGCTCCTCATCCGGGACCTTCCCCTCCTATGCC
>NZ_JADDOJ010000169.1 GCF_015159745.1 Ramlibacter aquaticus
TATTGATCTTCTCTAAACACATGACAACCGTTGTGTCGCTCTTGCGTTATGTCTTCAGGCTTGTTCCTGGAGAATATGGGTATGGTGCAAAAGCGATTGAGCGAGGCGGCCAAGAAGCGAATGCGTGCCGGGCGAATGCTGCAAAAGGGCAAAGGCTGTGCCGAGGTGGCGCTGGCCGTGGGCGTGGCGCGCCAGACCGTGTACACATGGAAGGCGTTGCTCGAGGAGGGTGGCATCGACGCCTTGCGCGCCGTGCCCGAGCCGGGTCGGCCTGCCCAGCTTGACCAGGCGCAACTGGCCAGCGTGCGCGCGGCGCTCTTGCAAGGTCCGACCGAGCATGGGTTTGGCACCGAGCTGTGGACGATCAAGCGCGTGGGAGCGGTCATTGAACGCATGCACGGCGTGCGTTTCAGCCAAGCGCATGTCTGGCGGATTCTGGGGGCCCTGGGCTTCAGTTCCCAGAAGCCCGAGAAGCGCGCCATCGAGCGCGACGAAGATGCGGTGCGCAGCTGGAAGCGCAGCACCTGGCCGGCCCTCAAAAAAAAGCCCAGCGAGAAGGCCGGCTGATCGTCTTCGTGGACGAGTCGGGCATCAGCGAGCGCCCCACGCGGGTGCGCACCTGGGCACCCAGGGGACAGACTCCCATCATCCAGTTTCACTTCAACTGGACTCACGTCTCGGTCATCGCCGGCCTGACGCGCAAGAACTGCCTGTTCAGATTGCACGAAGGCAGCATCAAGAAGGAAGAGATCGTCGAATTCCTCAAGGCGCTCAAGGCCCATCTGAGGCAGCCGCTGCTGGTGATCTGGGATGGCCTGAAGGCCCACAAGAGCCGCCTGGTGCGTGACTACCTGGACACCTTGCACGGCCACATCCAGATTGCCTTTCTGCCGCCCTATGCGCCCGACCTCAATCCGGTGGAGTACCTGTGGGCCTGGCTCAAGCGGCACTCACTGGCCAACTACTGCCCCAGCGATCTCGCGGAGCTGCACGCGACGGCCCGCAACAAACTCAAGAGCGCACAGAAGCGCCCCACCATCATCGCCGCTTGCTGGATGCAGGCTACGCTCTGGTGATGTCATGAATTTAGAGAAGCTCAATA
>NZ_JADDOJ010000016.1 GCF_015159745.1 Ramlibacter aquaticus
CGCGCTTGGGTAGGGCTGCGACCTCAGATATTTTTCCGGAAGTGTCCATGTGTCCACGCAAAGTTCGTGGACACAAGCATCTCCGGGTGGAGGTCAAAATTCAATGTGGGATGGCCGGACGGATACACCGAAACGCCCGAAATCGGCCACTTTCTCGGCCAGAGTCGTCTCTGTTCTCTGTTTGGCCTGCGGGTGGGCGCAGATGGCGACCTAGCAAAATCAACAACTTACGTGCGTAGGTTCACCGTCAACCAAGGCCAGCAGACACCAGTACAACTAGACAATGTGCGTCGCTTGTACTAACATGGCAGCAGTTGATCTAACAAAAGAGGTGTTGCCATGACTGCTGTTGCATCGTCGCCTTCCGCCCGCTCCGCTCGACTTGGGCTGCGCGCCACCCCCGAACAGGAGGTGGTGCTGCGCCGGGCCGCCGAGGTGGCCCACAAGTCGTTGACCGACTTCATCCTCGACAGCGCGTGCCTGGCCGCCGAGCAGACCCTGCTCGATCAACGATTGTTCATGGTCTCGGGCAGCCAGTACCACGCCCTGATGGATCTGCTGGATCGCCCCGAACAGGCCAACGAGGGGTTGCGTGACCTGTTTGCCCGCAAGGCGCCCTGGGACCCGAAGTGACGTTGCGCGCACCGGAGCCCCTGGCCACGCAGCATCGGCTGGAGGGTTTTGATTGCGGCAAGCCCGCGCTGAATGACTGGCTGTTGCGCCACGCCCGCCAGGCTCAGGGCAGTGGCTCGGCCAAGACCTTTGTCGTTGCCGAGGACGATGGCCGCGTGGCGGGCTACTTCAGCCTGACCGTGGGTCAAGTCGACACGCTGGAGGCGCCGGAGCGCATCCGCAAGGGAATGGGGCAGTATCCGTTGCCGGTAGTGATCTTGGCGAGGCTGGCAGTATCAATTCACGACCAGGGGCGAGGTATAGGCTTTGGCCTGCTGCAGGACTCGATTCGCCGCACGATGCTGATTGCCGAGCAGGCCGGCATCCGTGCCATGCTGACCCACCCCATCGATGAAGAAGCGGCGAGGTTCTACACCGGGTTCGGTTTCATCGCGTCACCGCTGCGCGAACAGCAATTGCTGCTGCTCTTGAAGGACGCCCGTCGCTGGGTCCGCTGAACCATGACCATCGAATCACTGCCCACTTTTACCAAGCCGGCCCGCCAGCGCTGGGAGTCCATCCCTGCCGACATTCGCCAGCGGCTGCTGTCCAACGTCTGGTGCGGCCACTGCCATCACGAAACAACGATCACCAATTTCAGCGGAAACATCAAGGGCGGCGACTTGCTGCTGGTGGGCAAGTGCGCCGAATGCCGCGGTGATGTGGCACGGGTGATCGAGGGCTCGTAACCCGGTCAGGCATCAAACCCTGCCACCACCTCCCGCTGCGCCACCCAGTCGGTCGGCAGCGGATTGCGCTGGAACCACAGCAGGCTCATGCACTTGGGCTGCTGCCCGGCCAGGATGCTCTGGATGATGGCGGGCTCCAGCAGGGTCAGTCGCAGCAGTTCATTGACCGTCGAGTGGTGCAGGCTTTCGCGCTGGGCGATCTCGCTGCCGCTGCCAACCACCCCATCATCGAGCAACTGCTGCCAGTAGAAGGCCCGCGTCAGGGCCACCAGCAGGGGTTGGTCAATCTGCCTGGTGACCTTGCCCGGCGACTCGACCGCCCCATCCGGTCGCACCACCACCTTGCTGGCGCCGCGCTCCCTGATCTTCAGCGGGATGAAGGTGGTCAGCTTGACCTGGCCGCCGTCCCGGCCCCCGATGGCCACCCAAATTCCCAAGGGTGTGGCCACCCCAAATTCCCCCACCTGACCACGGCGTGATGACGCGCTGAAGGCGCCGGCGGCGAGCCGGCCGCCGGTGGCGGGCAGGACGTTACCTTGCATCCCCTCGAAGAGGGGAACTGGAGTGAACGTCTTGAAGCCGCATTTGCAGACAACGAGCGGGTCACGGGGATCGACCGCAAGACCATCCGCTCCTATCAGAAGCGCGATAGCGACGCTGCTGGCTGCGCGCCGCAGCCAGCGCGAGATCGCCTGGCGCCCGCGGCCGCGTCAAATTCCCCCGGGCTGGCCACCGGCTCTGTGGAGCAAATTCCCCCAGGGTGGCCACCGGCGGCGGCCAGCGTGAGCACCTCGGCGTGCGAGCCGTACCGCACCTGGTTGACCGAGTTGTACTTGCCGGCAATCCCGTGCTGGTCGACCAGGTCCTGGTAAATCGCCATGGCGTTGCGCCGCAGCTTCAGCTGCGCCTCGTGCGGCAGTTGCGCGCGCGTGAGCCCGAGCAGTTCTACCGGCTCACCGCTGTCATTCACCCCAAGAGTGGTGGCAGCGACCAGGTTGTGGATCTGTACTTCAAGGCTGCACCCAAGAAGGCCCAGATCGAGCAGTATCTGAGGCGGCGCAGCCACGTGGTCGACTACAAGATCACGGCTGCTGTGAAGCAGCCAAAAATGAAAAAGCCCCGAACCCGCAAGGTTTCGGGGCTTTTTCATTGGTGCTGCTCGAACTCCAGCAGGTCTCGGCGGTGAGCCCAGATAACCTTGCCAGGTGTGGCCTTGCACGTCCAGGTCTGTTGGGCATGCGGGGATGGCATCGACAGCGCCTGAGGGTCGAAGACGACATTGCAGGCCCCGCCCTCGCGCCTGGCTGACTCGTAGCGGAGGGTGGCAATGTTGGGATGCCCGCTCCTAATCAGCCTCACCAGTTCGTGGCAGGCGGCGTAGCTCTCAGGGTCTCGCCAGGAATCGCGGTGCTCGTTCCATGGCGCCTGAGTGAGGTCCAGCTCCTGGCCACTGATGCGCGCCTGCAAGAACGTGTGCTCGGTGATGACCTGGCCCTGGGCGCGAAGGCCTTCCGAATCCATCATGAACCGCCACCGCCAATAGCCGACCTCGGCTGCCACCGTGGCTTCCTCGTCGGCTGCGTAGAAGACGCCAGCCGTCCCGGCCTCACGAAACCGCGATGCCCGCGGCGAGCGGTATCGGAACGGCGTAAACAGTAGGTAGGGCAGTCCCTGAGCGCTCCGCGGTATGGCGGGTTTGCTGCTTTCCAGGACTTCCTCAAGCAGCTCCTGTTCGGCCACCGAGTCGACAACCCGGAGGGTGGCAATCACATGCTGCGCTTCGACGCCGCGCCAGACGTCGCGGACGCTGTGGCGGTGCTCCAAGAACCAGGCCTCGTTCCAGAGGCCGCTCATGACTGGGCTCGCGCTCCGTCCAGGTAGCGGACCGTGTAGGTGAGCCCGTCGACCGTCTCGATGAAGGCACGCGGCTGCGCCCCAAGGGCGGTGTTGTGGCTGCGCATCCAGGCCCTGCGGCTTTCGTCGTCGTTGCCGACCAAGGCATCCAGCGACCGGTACAGGCGCACGACCAGCGTGGCCAGCTCCGCCGGCTTGCTGCCCAGCTCGAGCGTGTACGTGCCGGCAGCCAGGCGGCCGATGGTCGCTTCGCTCAGCCCGATGATCCTGGCCAGTGCGGCCCGGCTCAGCCCCAGCAGATCCGCAGAGCGCACCGTCGCCTTGCTCAACACCTGGGCCGCGGCCCCGTCTTGCGTGATCGCGAGTGCCATGTGAACCTCCAGCCCTCCATTATGGCATCAGCAGAAAGATTTTGGCCTATTTCGCTCGCCAGTAGATACGATGTGTCTTATGTAAAGTGAACGCCTACTCCTCTTGTGTGGGTTGGTCAGCGCGGCATCCTGATTAACTTTCTCCTGATTAAGGCCCTGCCCGGCGCCAGAACCACCAACTTGGCCAAGGTTCCGCAAACAGTTGGCCCTTTGCGGCCGTCATCGGCAGCCCGATGAGCTCGCAGACGTCGACTGCCTGGTCGGTCGTAGGGAACAGCCACCCTTCCCTGCAACGGTCCAGAACTCCGGCGAGGAGCCGCAGCACGTCGCTCACGCTGGCCGAGGCCGTGAAAGCCACTTTGTTGGCCACGGACCAAAGCGACTCGCCTGGCTGGAACCAGCGGGGGTTCCAGCCCACCAAGCCGTTTGCTGCCATCTCGGTCAGCATCCCTTTGAGCCCAATGAGCTGCTCGTAACTGAGGTACTGAGCCTCGTCGATGAGAATCCAAACGCGCTCGGTGCCCATCTCGTCGCAGTCGACCTTCACCTGCCGGACGAAGGCGTTTTCCACCTTCAGGGACGGGAACCTCACTTGGCCACCGCGGCTGATTTGCAAGGCTTGCAGCAGTGTGCTGAACGTTCCCGTGAGGCTCTTGATGACCGTGCGGTACACCACAGCCGCCTTCTTAGCTTCTACGCGCTCCGCAACAATCATGCAGCCCGTGGACTTGCCGGCACGCGGCATGCCGTAGACCATCAAGCAGACACACCCTTGGAAGGCGAACTTCGTAAGCGCCTCGTTCAGGTCCTGCAGCGGCGGAGTCTGAAGCCGCGCGCCGTTGTCGTAGGTCAGAGGATGTTGGTTCATTTTTTCAGCCCAAATGGGTCGCGAGTGGAAGAAAGGGGTCGTACCGGCGTCTGGCCGTTCGACTTCCCGCTGAACACCAAGGCGAGCACTACGGGCAAACCGCTGCACTCGCTGTGGCACCCGCGCGTGAGCGTCTTCTTGGCAACGCAGTTCGGGGTGTCCGGAATGGAGCGCGTGCCAGCCGGTAGAGGATGGTGATGGGTCGCGCAGCGGTGGCTTTGCGAGCCCAAGTCATTTCAGGATGTGATGAACGAGTTGCGCGCCGCAGGGTCAACTCACCCGCGCGAAAGCTTGCCCCGGCACGCCGGCCAGCAATGACCTGTGCGCCGGCCGCAGCCCAAGAAAGGAGGCCAGCATGAAGCGTATCCCTTTACCTGCTGCAATCCACGAGTTCCTGCGCCATGGAGAGCGAGCAGGCAGCGTCATCATCTGGAGCATCGCGGCAATCTGTGGCGTGTGCTTCACCGGCGCCGTTCTCGCCATTGCCTTCTTGAAGTAGATGCGCCGTCGTGCAGGCGCAGCGTCAGAGCATGTACCCGATGTCCGAGGCTGCGGTCGGATAGGCAAACATCGTCGACTTGAGTTCTCGGCTGGTAAGACCGTGCCGCACGGCCAGGGCAAAGACGTTGATGACATCTTCGGCATGCGGGCCGACCAGGTGCGCACCAAGCACTCGGTCCGTGCCCTCCTCCACCAGAGTCTTGAACCCGTAGGTGCTCTCTGCAGCTTGGCGCGCGGTGAACCAGCCAGCCGTCTGGCTGCTCTTGACGCGAAACTTCAAGCCTTGCGCCTTCGCAGCCTCTTCGGTCAGCCCCACCATGGCAACTGCCGGCTGCGTGAACGCCACGCTTGGCACGGCGCGGTAGTCGGGCCGCGCGTGATTGCCTTCAAGGATGTTCGCGGCAGCCACTTTGGCGTCGTGACTGGAGACGGGCGTCAGTGCGGGTCCGCGCTGCGCGACATCGCCGGCGGCGTAGACCGCCGGGTTAGTCACGCTTTGGAGGAACTCGTTGAGCACCAGCCGACCCCGCTCGAGTTGAACGCCTGCAGCGTTAAGGTCCATCACCTCGAAGTCTGGCGCGCGGCCGCCGGCGTGCACGACCAGGTCGGCACTGACCGTCACCGGTGTACCGGCCTGGTCGGCATGGACCACGAATCCAGTATCAATGCGGTCCACCCGCGTCACGGCAGCGTGCGTTCGCACCTCAATCCCAAGTGCCGTGAATTTCTCCATTAGCCAGCCGACCACGTCAGGGTCGAAGTTCTTCAGCATGCGGTCGCTGCGCTGAAGGATGGTGACCTTTGCGCCCGCCAATGCCGCGATGTTGGAGAACTCCGCGGCGATGTAGCCGCCCCCGACGAGAACGATGTGCCTGGGGAGTGCTTGCAGGTTCAGGAAGGTTTCGCTGGTGGCCAGGTACTCAGCGCCCGGGATGCCAAGCTTCACTGGTTCGGCGCCAGAGGCAAGCAGGATGTGAGTTGCGGAGAGAGCGACGCCGCCTACGTCCACAGAGTTCGGCGCGATGAACCGTGCCAGGCCGTGGTAGGTGTCCACGCCCTTGCTCGCGTAGCTTTGCTCTTGCTTGGAGGGCACTGGGTCCGTGAAGGAGCGCTTGAACGACTGGAGCTCTGGCCAATCGACGGTCACCTCACCAGCAACCCCCTTGCCGCGCATTCGCTTCGCATGGTCCACCGCTGATGTCCCGCCCACCAGCATCTTCTTGGGGTCGCAGCCGCGCAGGGCGCATGTGCCACCGAACGGCCGGTGGTCAACGACCGCGACGGAGCGGCCCGCCGCGCGAACCTTGCTGGCCGCCGTCATCGCCGCGGTGCCGGCCCCGATGACCACCAGGTCGTACTGCTTGGCCATGGTGGGCCTCCATTCTTGCGGGGCGAGGGTTAACGTGGTCTGGGTCAGGAGCAGCAGCTCTTGCCTGACGCTTGCAGTGGCGGGCACTTGGTCGTGCCATAGGAGCAGAACACGCAGCAGTCGCCCGCCAAGGGGCGAAGGACCGTCTTGCAGCCCTCGCATTCGTAGAACCACTGGCAGGCGTCTGTTGGCATGGTCTCGCTCTTCACGTGCCCGCACTCGGGGCACGTGAGCGTGGACTCCAGAACAACAGCCGTCACGTCACTGCACCTGCTTCACGGTGGAGGGGTAGCCGGCATCGGTGGTTGCCTTGACGAGGGCTTCTGGTTTGGTTTTGGCCGGGTCGAACGAAACCACCGCCAGCTTCGTCTTGAAGTCGACCTTGGCGGCGTCGACGCCGGGCACCTTCTCCAGGGCCTTGCGGACCGTAATGGGGCACGTCGCACAGTCCATGTTGCTGACAGCAAGCGTGGCGCTGTGTCCGCCAGCGGCATGGGCGCCAACGGCAAGGGTGAGCGTCGCAAGAAGAGTGAACAACGATTTCATTGGAGACCTCAGTAGAAAAGCGGTGCGTAAAGGGGGCTGGCCATCAGGCCGACGGCAAAAACAGAAACGACCCAGAAAATCGCCTTCTGCCGCTTGCGCGTGGCCTGGACTGCACAGGCGTCTACGGGTGCGCAATGAGCGGGCCGAACGTAGAGGCGATAGAAGGCGAAGCCCAGGAAGGCAAGCGTGGCGGCGATGAAGTACGGCTGGTAGCGCTCCAATGCCACCAGGCGCGAACCTAATCCGCCTCCAATGCCAAGCAGGACAAGCACCAGCGGACCGGCGCAACAAGCCGAGGCGCCCACAGCTGCAGCGGCGCCCGCCAGCAGGGAGGCACCGGTGCTCCACGGTCGAGTGTCGGTTGGCTTGCTTTCGTCCATTGGTGTAGTCTAAGTACGTACGTGAGTACGGAATCAAGCCCACTATGCAGTCAATGACAATCGGGCAGCTTGCAGCTGCTGCTGGCGTGAACGTCGAAACGGTTCGGTACTACCAGCGCCGCGAGTTGCTGGCGGTGCCAAAGCGCGAGGTTGGCAGCATAGGCCGCTACTCGCGCGAGGCGCTCACACGGCTGCGGTTCATCAAGCGCTCGCAATCGCTGGGCTTTTCCCTCGACGATGTGCAGGTGCTTCTGTCGCTCGACGACGGTCAGGCGTGCTCGTCGGCGCGTCACCTGGGAGAGCTCAAGCTGGCGGAAGTCCGGGACCGGATTGAAACACTGCGGGTACTTGAGGTCGCGCTCGAGGAGTTGGTCTCCAAATGCGCTACCTCCAAGCGAAAGGTCAGCTGCCCCCTCATCGAGTCGTTGATGCGCTCGGATGACACGCAGGTCTGATGCCGACGCCCTGGCAGCTTCTTGTACTTCGAGGGGCGTGCTTCCTTCCCGGTCAGCTGGCGACGTTCGCCCCGGCCGCCGCGTCGCCGGCGAGCTGCACCAAGCTCCCATTGACGTAGACCTGCCCCTGTCGGACCTCGATGGTGATGAGGCCGAAACTCGATTGCCAGTGCACTAGAACATCGCCGGCCGTGCTGCCGCTTACGGCTTGCACCTGGGCGAGCTCAGCGTGAGAAGGGGCTTCCATGGATATACTGTATGCCCATACAGCAACTCAGTCCAGAGGTGCCCATGCCGTGGTCCACCGAACCCATCCTCGAACCGCCCACCCGCACGCTTGATGCTTGGATGGCAGTGGAGGTGCCTTTCGACGGCCCAGACAAGCCGTGGACGTTGCACCTGGTGGGCTGGCGTGTCGAGGGAGGACGCGGCCAGGTGAGTTCCCCCGTCGAAGCGCTCGACCCCTGCAGGCGGCTCGCGCGCACTCGCAGCGGCCGCATCTATGAGCTCAGGCATGGCCCGGGGCTCAACGGAGATGCCTTCGCGACTTGGTGCACCTGGAAAGGCCGGCACGGCATTGAAGCTGAGCGGGACGCCTGCGACCAAGTTGCTGCCCTGCTTTCCTGAGGACGGTTGCGTTTGTTAGCACGGTAGGTACACTGGCGTGGGGCCAAGCTGCTTCATTCTTAGCACGATAAACACAGTGTGCTATACTTACGGTGCTAAATGGATGATGTCGCCTTCAGCCGAGAGCTCCTCCAAGCCCGGCTCCTCGTAGAACTCATGAGCCAGGCTGCCCACAAGGAGCTGGTGCTCAAGGGCGGCTTGGCCATGCGCGCTGTGATGGGCAGTACGCGGTACACCAAGGACATCGACTTGGACGCCGTGGGCCCAGCCTCCGAGGCGCGGCTCCAAGGCATCGTTCGCAGGGCCCTCGAGCGCGTCACCAAGCAGCCTGGCCTTATCGAGGACGCGACCTGGAGCGAGCCGAAGCAGACTGGCACGACCCTTCGCTGGAAGGTGAATGGACGCGCCCCCGGTTCTGCCCGGCCAATCGCCCTGACGGTGGAGATTTCGCGCCGGCCTTGGACAGCCGACTTCCAGACAAAGGAAGTTGAGCTGTCCCCGGATTTCGCGGAGGGTGCCGCCAAGGGCAGCCGTGTGCTCACGCTCGACGAGCAGGCTCTGGCCGTTTGCAAGGTGCTGGCTCTGACGGACCCGAAAAGAGACGCCGCTCGCGACTTGTTCGACCTGAGTGTGCTGCTGGAGACGCCCCTTGAGGACCCGGCCAAGCTGCTGGTCACCCAAGAGCGCGAACGACTGCAGCTGGCGCTGGACGAGCTCTGGGCCAAGGTCGAAAAGATGGACTACGCACGCTTCAAGCAAGACGTGGCGCCCTACCTTCGTCCGGAGACGGTCGACGCCATCTCTGAGGAAGACTACGAAGAGATGCGCGTGAACGTGGCCGAGCGCGTCGAACAGTGGCTTGAAGCTGCCGTCAAGCAGCAGGAGAGTGACCAACAAGGCAAGGCGCTTGCCATGCCGGGAGTGAAGTGATGGAAGCCGTACTCGAGAACCCCGCAATCTCCAGCCAGTGGCGATATGCGCTACTTGGCTCGCTTGAGAAACCGTCCGCGCCGCGTGTGTGCAGCACGGAGGATTTGACGCGCCTAGTGCAAACAGCTCGCCCGAACGCCGCGCCAGCAACGGTTCGAGCAGCGATTGACGGGTTGGTAGAGGCCCGGGCTCTTCTCAAAGTCAGTCGAGGCCTGTACCTGAATCGACGCGCGCGCCCCACCGTGGACCTTGCCGAAGCTGCGCGTCACATCCGCTCAGGGGCCCTGGTGTCGCTTGAGTCCGTTCTGGGCGAGTGCGGCTTCCTGAACAACCCCGCTGCCATCGTCACCGCCGTACTTCCGTTCAGAGCGAACAACGTTCCAAACGTGGGCACGGTCAAGACCAGTGGCGGACAGGTGTTCCGATTCAGCGCGCTTCCGGAAAGGCTGTTCCCGAAGACCGAGGCAGACGAGCGCTCAATGCTGCAAGCCGGCCGCTTCTTCCCTATCGCCAAACCCGAGGTGGCCGCCCTGCACTGGCTGTACCTGGCGCTTTCGCCGCGCAGTCCCATGAAGGAGGCTCCTCAGGACGTCGACTTCTCAGTCCTGGACCTGGACCTGCTCAAGAAGCTGGCCTGGCAGTGGGACCTCGCACGTCCCTTGCAAGAGTGGATGCAACGTGTGGAGCTCACCGGAGACATCCAGGAGCCTTCGGCGCTCGTGGTTCGCACAGAGCAAGCGGCCGAGGAAAGCCGCAACCGCGGCGCCGGCGCGAAGGAAAGACTGCTCGCGCGCCGACGAAACAGCACGCCGTCGGCGTAACTGGTGTCTTAGGCTTCGCCCTGCCCCTGCTTAGTCGCGTCGCCCAGCCGTGCGGCCTCGCCGTGCGGCCGGTACTGGCCCACCACCACTCCTTGAGCTCGCCAGCCAGAACGAAGCTCGTTCGCCAATGCGAAAGTGCTTCCTCGACGCAGCACGAGCAGGTGGCCCTGCTCCAGCGCGCCCATGAAGCGCACCGCACCTTCGAGGCTGGCCCAAATCCAATCTCCGGGCTGTCGCCCGACTTGCCACTCTGTCTGCACCCGACGCGTCTCTCTTCGACGTTCCTCGCACAGAAAGCCAAAGTGAAGTTGCAACCAGTACGAAGGTTGTGCGCGCCTGCGCCGCACCGCGGCGGCAAATTCGGCCTCCAGCATCAAGAAGGGCGTGGCAGGCGAGGCTGGCGACCCCAAGACCCGCATCTCAGGGTCGAAAACGAACTCTCTGAGAGGGCTGGGACGGCGGGCGGCTTTCACGCTTGGTCCGCCGACTGCGCAGGCGCCGGCAGCGGCTTCCGAAGAAATCGCATCTGCCAAGGAATCGGCGGTAGCCCCGGACCCCCGACCGGGACGTACTTCCAAGAAGCCCAGTCGCAGCGCCGGCACTTGAATCGAAATTCAGCGTGCCCTTGGAAGTTCTCCCCTGCCAGGTCCACGCCGAGGTCATGAAGCTGCAACAGGCATCTTGATTTTTTGGACTCGAATGAACATTCGTGTTGACAAGGACTTAGGGCAGGTTCCTCCAGGGGTTCAGAATTGCTCTCCATACCGAGCTATCCATGGGTTGGTCAGCGCGGCATCCAAGTAGGCCCGCGATACGGCCCTACGACTCTGCGTTCGCGTTTGGCATGACGTGCACCGCCTGAGGCGGGAGCGTGAGCCGAATCGTCTCGCCGACCGAAACGCTTCGCCGCCGTAGCACGTGCTTGGGCCCGCTGAACGCCACGACCGCCTTGTTCGGCAGCTCCGCGTACACCCTCGTGTCCGAACCGATGGGCACTAGGCGAAGTACGCGCGCGTCGAAGGAATTGACCGGGAGCGCACCTGGGTCCGTGAGCCTCACGTCGTCTGTCGCCACGCAGAAGTCCACTGGGCCCGGCAAAGTCTTCGTGCTGACCTCCAGGCGCAGGCCGTTCCAGGCCAAGCCCTGCCCCGAGTCCGAGTCCAGCTCTCCGGAAAACACGTTCTTATGCCCCATGAGGCGCGCCACTTCGGCATCTGCGGGACGGCGGTACACCTCTTCGGGGGTGCCTCCTTGCAGGGTCTTGCCGTGGTGAAGCACTACCACCCTGTCGGCAAGCACCTGGGCCTCCGGAATTGAATGGGTGACTAGGAGCGTCGGAATCGAGAGCGTTGAACGCAATTCCGCGAGCTCCTCGTACAGGCGCTCGCGCGTCATCTGGTCGACCGCGGAGAATGGCTCGTCCAATAGCAGCACCTCGGGCGACCGCGCCAGGGCGCGCGCAAGCCCGACGCGCTGCTGTTGCCCACCGGAGAGCTGACCAGGCCGGCGGCCCTCCATCCCTCCCATCCTCACGGCTGTGAGCACCGCAGCTGCGCGCTCCTGCTTGTCCCGGCCGGTTCCGCTGGCCGCCGCCATCACGTTCTCCAGTACGGTCATGTGCGGGAAGAGCGCATAACTCTGGAACACGAAGCCGACCCGACGTTCGTGAGTCGGCACGTTCACGGCATGCTCACTGTCAAGCCAGGTGGACTCGCCGACACGCACAAAGCCACGGGCTCCCGGCAGCAGGCCGGCGATGGATTTCAGCAGCGTCGACTTCCCCGCTCCCGAGGGGCCGACCACCGCCACAAGCTCGCCGGGAGCGCATTCGAGACTGGCCTGCAAAGAGGCGGGCTCGGTCTGCTGGATGTTGACCTGCAGCATGGTCAGAAGGCGCGGCCGCTTCTACCCTGGCGTGCAGCTAGGCCAAGCGCCAGCAGCGAAACCACGAGAAGGAAGGCGGACATCATCCCGGCCGCGCGCATGTCGAAGGCCTGCACGCGGTCGTAGATGGCGATGGCCACCGTCTTCGTCTGGCCAGGAATGCTCCCGCCGACCATCAGCACCACTCCGAATTCCCCGAGCGTGTGAGCGGCCGTCATCACCAACCCTGACAGAACGCCTGGCCATGCAAGCGGCAACTCCACCCGCGCGAAAGCCTGCGCCGGCGTCATGCCGCACATGCGCGCGGCCTGCAGGATTTCCTGCGGCACCGCCTCGAATGCCCTGAGCATCGGCACCAGCGCAAACGGGACATTGAAGACAATGGACGCGAGCAGCAGTCCTTCGAAGGAGAACGCCAAGGTGTGTCCAGTCAGGCGCTCATAGAGCGCACCCAAGGGCGACGCGGCGCCCATGGCCACCAGGAGGTAGTACCCGAGCACAGTCGGGGGCAGCACCAGCGGCAAGTTGAGGGCGGCCTCGACCAGCCAGCGCTTAGACGAACGGGAGCGAGCAAGTGGACGGGCGACCCAGATGCCGAGCGGCAACAGGACCGCGCAGGTGGCCAGCGCCAGCGTGAACGAGAGCCGAAGCGCGTCCCAGTCCATCACTCTCCCGGGAGCCGAAAGCCGAACCTCTTGAATACGTCTCGAGCCGCTGGCCCTTGCAGGTACTCGTAGAAGGCCCTGGCCTCCGGCACGGCCCTGCGCATCAGCACCATTCGTTGCCGCAGTGGCTGGTGCAGTGGTTCTGGCAGGACGGCGTACTTGCCCCGTCCCCCAAAATTTGGCGAGAGCGCAAGTGACAGCGCGAAGATGCCGCCTTCCGTGCTTCCGCTTGCCGCGAACTGGGCTGCCTGGGAGACGTTCTCCCCCATGACGAGCTTCGGCTCGAGCTGAGTCCACAGGCCCTTGGCCTGGAGCGCTTGCATCGCTGCCCGCCCGTACGGTGCGTGTTCGGGGTTGGCGATGGCGAACTTTCGGACGCGACCTTGGGCCAGCGCGGCCTTCAAACCCTCCATGCCCGGGTCGGGCGTGAACGCGGTCTCCGAAGGCGAGAAAAGCACGATGCGCCCTGACGCGTAGAGCGCGCCCTCATCCGCGGTCAACCCCTTGGTAGCAAGTGCCTTGACGAAGCCCTCGTCCGCCGACATGAACATGTCAAATGGCGCGCCCTGCTCGAGCTGGCGCGCGAAGTTGCCGGACGAGCCATAGGTCACGCGTACCGCGCGGCCGGTCGACTTCTCATAACCGGCGACGATTACATCGAGCGCGAACTTCAGGTCTGAAGCAGCGGCAATCGTGACGCTCGTCTGCGCCCAGGTGTGAGTTGCCGCGCTCGCAAGCATCAGGGGCAGGAGTTCACGTCGCTTCATGGTCTTCCGATATATTTTCAAGAATATAACGGAACCAGAAAGCGAGAGCTCTGGGCGGTATCCTTCGAATGGTGAGCATTGCCAAGAATCAGCCAGCCTTGGTCTTCCGCGTGTCAGTGAAGGCCGGCGTTGCCATGGGCCCTGGCAAGGCGTCACTCTTGCGCGCAATCAGCCAGACGGGCAGCATCGCCGCGGCCGCTCGCGAGCTGGAAATGAGCTATAGCCGCGCCTGGCTGCTGGTAAAGAGCATGAACGAGCAGTTCCTGGAGCCCTTGGTCGAAGTTGGTCGCGGCGGTGCCACCCGAGGTGGGGCGACGGTTACGCCACTCGGGCTGCGGGCCCTTGAGATGTACGAGGCGATGCAGACTGAGGCGGAGCGTGCGACGGCCCCGTACCGCCAAAGGTTCGCGAAGCTTCTGCGGTAGCCAGGCCAGCCGAGCGGTTCCGCATACTTCCTTCGCCGCAAACGCACTGCTAGAAGCTAGCCAATTCGGCCTGACTGGGTGGGCCGACGCATTTTCGCTACTCATCCGTGAGGCACGGTGTTGGCCTACGCGACTCACACCGCATGTGCGTTACGCTGAAGTAACCCCCGATGAGTCAGTCCGTGAGCAGTACCACTTCGCCCCTACCCGCCTACGATGCCCCTCCCGCTCCGCGAGAAGGGCAGGTATTCATCGACACCTCTGGCGGCTATTGGAAGGTCAAACGGCTGACGCTAGCCGAAAACCCGGCGGGCTTTTACTTGGTCCACCTTGGCTACGGCACGAAGCTCGAATCCCTCAACGATTCCATGATTCTCGGGCCCAGGGAATTCGCTGCTCTCACTCGGGAGCGCGACCTCAAGCCGCACCTTCATTCCGTCTAGGGCGTGTTAACACTAATAGACTGGTCAGAAGAAAAGCGCGAGACTGCTGCGCATGGAAATCACGCCTGAGCAGTTTGCCCTCATCGAGCATTGCCTGCCCACGCAGCGGGGCAACGTCAGCTTGAGCAATCTACAAGTGGTCAATGCCATCCTGTATGTGGCCGAGCACGGGTGCAAGTGGCGCGGCTTGCCCAAACGCTTTGGCAACTGGCACACCATCTACACGCGCATGAATCGCTGGACCAAGGCGGGCGTGCTGGACAAGATGTTCGAGCAGTTGCAGCGCGAGCAGGTGGTGCGCATCAGAATCGAGGCGGTTTCGCTGGACAGCACCAGCATCAAGGTACATCCCGACGGCACCGGTGCGTTAAAAAAAACGGACCGCAGGCCATTGGAAAATCCAGGGGTGGATGGAACACCAAGATTCATATGGTTGCCGCGGATGCTCGAACGGCCGTGACGTTCAGCCTTTCGCCCGGGCAGGCTCATGACGCCCCTGAAGGCAGGCGGCTGCTGGAGAGCCTGGGCGCAACGAGCCGCCCGATTCACCTGCTCATGGACCGAGCGTACGAGGGCAACGAGACACGCCAGCTCGCGCTCGACCTTGGATTTATCCCGGTGGTGCCGCCGATGAAGACCCGCATCGAGCCGTGGGAGTACGACCGCCAGATGTACAAGCGGCGCAATGAAGTAGAACGCTTGTTCCGGCGCCTCAAGGGCTTCCGGCGCATCTTCTCTCGCTTCGAGAAACTCGATGCGATGTTCCTTGGCTTCCTCAGCTTCGTCCTGGTAGCCGATGGTCTTCGCAGTTTGTGTTAACAGGCCCTAGTTCGGCCTTGTCCAGGGGGGTGTAGAAAGTCCCCCCGAAGCGCAGGAGGGCACCTATGTGCATGAACAGCAGCGGTGCGGAGTGGTTGTCCTGGCGCATGACGCATATACCCACCCCACGCTCGGCGCGCAATCCGTCCACGAACGCCTGGAAGACTCCCGCCTGCTCGTGGCCGGTGAGGCCGCAGGATGGCCGGAACCGCATGGCGCGGATGAGGGCGGCCGCGCCGACCTCCCGGAAGTACGCCGCCATGCAGGGCATCATAAGGAGGAACAGGTAGAACACTTCATCCTCGTGCTGCAGGTCATACATGGCTTTCCACACCTCTGCGTCGTGGGCGGGAGACAGGACGGTGAGGTCGAGGAACGCGATGGGCTCGATCTCGCCGTCCCGCATCACCTCGACGTAGCCGTGGGCGATGGGGTGAAGGGTGGGTAGGATCAGCCGTGCGCGCAAGCCGCCACTGAGCGATATGACGCTCACAGGTTGGCCTGGTGGGATAGAGACGCGCTCGGCGAAGAACTCATCGTCTGAGGGGACGGCGCTGCGGCCGACATACAGGACGGAGTGCTCATTACCCAGAATACGTGCCGCGCAAGCGCTAATCATGGACGTCATGCTAGTTCCGTTCGTGGGGTACGACGCGATGCAAATCGGGGTGCTGGGGATGGTTTGGAGTGTTGTTGTTGCTGGAGGCGACTCCTACCGACCGTGCGCGCCACGTAAAAGCCAATCTGGGCAACCAGATCTTGGCCATTTGGGCTGAACACACTCGCCTCGGCATAGGTCAGTGAGGAAGGTCTCTGCGTTAGAAGCGTCCGCGCGGAGCACCTGTTGGGGATGCGCAGCTTGCGGGCGCGCAGGACCGATTGGCTGATGATGGGTTGGGACCTGGTGAGCTCTCTGCCGGAGTGGGTTCAGATGGGAAGTACAGTTGCAATCTGCATGGGCCTGGCATCAGCGGTTTGCGCCTGGGCGTCAGTGACTGCGCTCCTGGAAGGAGGGCCGACTCTGGCCGGCGACGATGTGCAGCGGCACGCCTGAGGGTGGCACAGCTTGCTCAGTGAAGTACAGCCGCACGGTGACGGGCATGCGGTGCACCTCCTGGAGAACCCACTCCAGGCAGGTCACCTGGTCGAGGGCGTCGTACATATCAGGCATGCGCATCAGGTCCGGGTGGACAGCCGCGATGACGACACGCTGTTCGTCCAAGCAGGCGGTGGGGACCAGCCAAGCCGAGCGGATGCCGATGGCCAGGGCTTCGGCTGTACCGGCGCGGGCCTGGGAAGGGATGGAAAGGGTGTCCATCGTTATTCCTGGCTCAGCGGGCGTTGCTCTGGCCATGGGTCAGCGGACCCAAGTAGTTACCGGTCAGGTTGCGGCCGTCCAGCTGCGAGCCAACAACCCGGCTCTTCTCGAGCCTAGCAACCGAGCGCAAGTAGGCCCCCTTGACGTGGAGGCGCCAGGTGCCGGGACCGTCCGCATGGGTGTGCTGCTCGGCCGGGGTAGTGGCCGACGCGAGCTCACGCACGGGGTGTTGATAGACGGCGCTGATGTTGCCGAAGTTCATTTGAGATCTCCTTGGGCTAAGTGCCGCTGCGCAGCAGGGGGGTACTTTGGCTGAGGTACACAACTTCTAGGGCGTCGGACGAGACTTCGTCGATCCCGACAATCACGCTGATCCGCATAGGCTTGCCGGTGAGCGCCTGCAGCTGCTGGACCAGAGCCTTGCGCTCTTCGTTGGTCGGGTAACTGTCGCGCAGGACGACCATGTCGAAAGCTTGGCCGTCGCCGATGTTCAGGCCGCTGGCGGCGCGGCCGATAAACCACAAACCGGTCGCCCCAAAGTCCTGGAGCACCTTGTCCACATCCTCGCGGTCCTGCAGGAGCGCGAGGTTGGCGTTCATGTTCTTCTGCTGAATCTTAGTGAGCTTGCCCACGGAGCCGGTGTAGGCGCCCTGGATGCGCTTGCGCCAGTGGCCAGCATCCAGAGCCGTGATCTGCATGGCCTGGTCAACGGCTTCAGCGTTGGTCAGGTACTCGCTGGCGGGGACCTCGTTTTGCACCGGCGCGGGCAGTCCGGAGGTACCCTTGTAGCGGCGCTGCAGGTACTGGTGGCGAAGGCCGTGCGAAGTCACGCCCAAGTCTTTGCGGGTGATCCCGTGTTTGCGGGTGATGTAGTAATAGCGACTGCGCGTTTGCTTGGCGGTGTCACCCGGGCGGGCCAGGAAGCGCTTGGGGTGCTTTGCCGCGACGGCCTTGATGCGCCGCAGCGCCTCCTCCTGGCCAGCGCGAACGACCCGATCAGGGTCAAGCTCCACCTGGCGGCGGCGACCCCCTTTCGTGCCCCGCTCAAAGTGGTAGGTGTTGCCCATGTGGTCCATGAAGGGGTTGGTGGAATAACTCTCGCGGACACGAGCACCGAATTCGAGCTGCGCGAGCAACTGGGCGCCAACGACCTCACAGTCCATCCAGACCTTTTCGATGAGCTCCATGGGGTCCACGCCGTTGGACTCCCAGTCCTTCGGGGTCACGGCAACCTTCTCGACCACGAGCTTTCGGGTATCGACGCCGTGCTGGCGCAGGATAGTGAGCCAGTCCTGATCGCACGGAATGACGTCGGGCTTGCCCATCAGGTCCAACCAACGACGCAGCGCAGAGGTGCGGTTTTGAATGGTGGCCGCAGCCACGCCTGTTTCAAGCCAGTGCTTGACGAGGGCGACCGCGTGCTTGCGCCGCAAATCGGTGCAGCGCTGCACGCCGCGCCCTTCGGGAAGGGTGCGCAGATCCTTGTAGGCCTTGCGGATGTGTTCGCCATAGCGTGTGACGGACCCCTCACCCAAGAAGCGCTTCTTGCCCTTGATGGCTCGCCACTCGACGCGGCCCAGCACAAAGTTGACCTGGGCGATGATGTCGCGTTGGCGCTGGCAGGCCTGTCGCATCACGCTTTGAGCGTCGCCCACGGCTTCGCGCCGCGCCACTCTCTTCTCCGCTTCCAGTTCGGCGAGTCGCTCACCGCGCATCTTCTTGTTGCTCTCTCGCCAGGTCATTTCGCGTTCACCCGGACCCAGCGAGCTTTCGTCCTTCTCATCCTCAGACGCTGAGCCGCCGTCCAAGGGAGCACGGTCCTTACCATTCATATCCACCTCCTAAGTGAGTAGACAAGCCCCGACTGCGTCGGGGCACCAGTGGTTCCCGACCTGTAGCAGCTAGGCAACAACCACCGCAGGTTCCGCCAGCCCGTGGGCGCCCAAGACGCACTCCCACTCGTCCCCCTTGGGAATCACTTCGCGCCTGCCAGTGCGGACCAGCCAGTGGCGCAGGGAGCGAACGCGGTTCTGGATGACGGAAGCCGGCGTTTCCTCACCGCGCCAGAGCTTGATAAGGCCGATCACATGCCGGCGACGCAGGGCGTCGATGCAGTTGACGGTCTCACCACCCGGAACCAGGTAGACGTCATTGAACGCCGTGCGGATGTACTCCTGGCGCTGCACGGTCACGGCCTCACGCAGGGTCCTGGTGCGGCTGGAATTCACCGGCCCGTCCATACCTTCGAAGGCGTAGTCCAGCTGGTCGTCGAGGTCCTCGTAGGCGAGGCAGGCGAAGAGCAGGATGGCCGCCACCCGCTCGCGTTCTTCCTCCTTCGCCTGCTTGGCAGCGGCGCCCTGGGGGTCGAGGGTTGTCCAGTACGCAACGGACAGTGCCCTGATCCCCCGGTCGATCGCCCGACGCTCGCGCCGGCTGATGCATTCCTCGCCCACCATGGACTTGCCGAAGGACGTGCCCTTGAAGTTGCCACGCTTGCGCTTTTTCATTCCAAACCTCCAGATGTTGAAAAAAGACCACTACACACGAACCACCCTGCGGGTTGGCTCGGCTCTGGAGCCTCCATATAGAAAGCACCACAGCCCAGCCCCGAAGGCTCCTTCCCTATCCAAATCCACTTCTGCCGAAAAAAACGAGTCGAATGTCCGCCCCCAGTACTTGAGCAAGCTACGCCGTGCCGTTGGAGAGGGGCGAATCCTCCACGGTCCCTTGCCTCCCTTGGGAGGCAAAGCACCCAGCCAGAAGCTGAGTGAGATCACGCGCCAACGAGGCGCGGGCCCTGCTGGGGGCCAACCATGAGCAGCACGCACGGTGCTGAACTCGTTGCATTCCCTTCGTCATCACCGACTCGGGTGGACGCCGCTTGAACAAGAGGTAGACAACCAGAGCGCTTACTCCCACATCGGGGAACCTGCTGCGCGAGCAGTAGGTGCGGCTGGTCTGCTGCCACCGGGTTGCGGTGGGTCTCTGTTCAAGGGAACGGGAAAGGTTTGCCTGGCGCCTTCCAGTCAGGAAGGCAGAACCGTGGACGCCCTGTGAATAGGTCAGGACTCCATACAGCCCATCCCCTCGGGGATGGTGGTTAGCTTGCAGCGGGCAGACGGTGTTTGCCGTTACCACCTCCAGGCCGTGAGCCTGGCCGTTCCATATCGCTGGAACGGGCGTGTTACCCCTGTCGTGGGGTGGTACGTGGCAGGCGTATGCGGCCTGCAGCGCTGGTTTTCGTCTCTCCCGGTGAGGAAGCGACGCGAAGCCAGTGGCTTCGATTTCCCACCGGTTTCCCAGTGGGGCGACAGCTTTTCAGGGCTGACGTCTTGGTGATGGCAAGGTCGGCTTTTCAACCGCCTGCTGCCGCTCTCAGAGCAACGTGCAGCTAATTTATCTCGCGGCTAGAACTGTGGCAAGAGATCCGGGCCCCTACTTTTTTCTTCCCCTGCGTCTTCCGTTGATGGTGGTGCCTCCAGGCCGCGCCAGTGCTAGGTTTCAGCAAGACTCTCGGTTGAGAAAAAATCCGAACCGCTCCTGCGTAGCGCTCGTTAGGCTGCGAGACAGCGGTCAAGCAGGCCTGCCTCAGCAACGGCCAGAAAGTGGATTCGAGTCAGCCAGGGTCCGACAGCGTCTAGGGCCTCACTGCCGGCGAGGGGGCAAGCTGTGGCGTCAGATGGAGGCTTCTGATTGAACGGCCGGCTGTTGCCAGCGTCCCGCCTGTCGTACTGACATTCCACCTTGCTACAGAGTTGGGCCGCTTTCGCCAACCTTGAGCACTGGCCTACTGCTTCCTTGGTACGCGGCCCATTTTTGGCTCCGCTTCGCCAAGCAGCCCCATATCGGTTGCGCCGCGAGGCCGAGGCGCTCGACACTCCGTTTGCCCAATTTAACCCAAGGAGCGTCATGAAGCCCGAGCAGCATTTCACCATCCCGGCGGCAGCCATCGATGTTGGCTACTTCAATACGAAGTACGCGGTCAGGGCCGCGGCCGACAAGCCGATGCAATGCGGCCTTTTCCCCTCCATCGCGCCAGTCCTGCAATCGGAGGACGTTGACACCATCGACACCAAGGAGCGTCACAACGGCTTCGTGGTGACCATCGACGGCCTGCATTACTTCGTTGGCGAGGACGCGACGGCGCTGGCCAGCGCTTTCGAGCCCCGCCATGTGGAACGCAACTACGTCAAGAGCGGCCGCTACCTGGCCCTCGCGCGGGGAGCCCTCGCCCACATCGGCCAGCTCGCACGTGCGACCGGTCCGGTGCGTATTGCCCACCTGGTTGTGGGCCTTCCGTTGTCGACGTACAGGATCTACCGCGATGACCTCAAGGCGCGCCTTCAGGGGGTCCATGAGGTCCCGAACTACCGGGGGCGCGGCACTATGACTGTGACGGTCGAGGACGTCCGTGTGCTCATGCAGCCGGCTGGCGCTCTGATTCACTTCGCCGACAAGTCGGGCGACCAGCTCGAGGGTGCTTCCCTGGTCTGCGACATCGGCGGCGGAACGATGGACTACCTCGTGACGACTGACGGGTTTTTGCCCAACGGGAACCGCTCGGGTGCCAATGAGTTCGGTGTTCTCTCCTACTGCAGCGCGGTTGCGGAGAAGCTGGACCCGGACTGGGTGAAGGAGACTCCCATGATCAACATGGTCGACAAGGCCATCCGCGAGCGCACTGCGATCAAGGCTATGGGGGTCAGCTATCCCGTGGAGCAGTACTGGCCGGTCCTGCAGCGCAGCGTTCAGTCGGCGCTTTCGGTGATGCATGCCAAGGTTCAGACCTTCAATGACCTCAACCGCGTCATCATGGTCGGTGGCGGTGCCGAGGTTTTCGCCGAAGTCCTGGTTGCCACGCACCCGAAGCTCAAGCCGATCATGCGGATCGAGGCCGATTCCGTGATGTCCAACGTCCGGGGCTTCTGCTCGGCGGCCGAACGTGTCGCCGCCAGTGCCAGCCGCGCGGGGCAGTCCGCATGAGCCGCGCGACTGTTGCCAAGCGCGATGCTGAGCGCGCCCATGTGACGGTCGATTCCGGCATGGGTCTTTTCTACAAGTGGTTTTCCAGCTCCGACCGACGCTACCGGGCGCGCGAGCTGGTCTACCTGGCCCGGGTCGGATTCGATTTTTTGCAGCAGAAGGGAAAGGAACCGGGTGACGTTGCGGTGGCGGCACCACTTCCGGTGTCTGCCTATGCACCGTTTCCTGTCTCTGCGCCGGCTGCCTTGCCCGTCGCCGGGGTTGCAAGCCCGGTGACCGGGTCGGGCCCTCGCAAGGGGCCCATCGGTTTCGACGACCTTCTTAGCTTCGACGGCTCCTAGAAGGCTAGAGCCCTCTCCTTGCCTACCTTGGACAGCGCACACCCTCACATCAATAAAGGGCCTATGAACCATCGTATTAACGCCGCCGCAATCGACCTCGGCTACAACATCGTCAAAGTCGCCTATCCGACGGCCGCAGGGCCCGGCACTACCGTCTTCCCCGCGACTGCGGCGCTGCTTACGCGTGGCCCTGAAAGCGTCAGGGGCCTGCAGGGCCTCACGGTTGAAGTCGATCGTCGGCGCTTCTTCGTCGGACAAGATGCCCAACGCTGTTTGGGCGGCACCTTCTCTAAGCCTGCGCAAGGCGATTACTTGAACAGCTCCCAGTACCGGGCTCTTATGGTCGGTGCGCTTTCCTCGGTGGCGCGTGGCGGCGGTGCCAAGGCCGGGGACAACCTGCAGGTTGCCTGTCTTGCTCTGGGGCTGCCCGTCGCGACGTTTCGGACACAGTGCGAGCAGATGGCCCGAACGTGGACGGGGGTGTTCGACGTCCCGCTGGATGATGGAACGGTCCGTATCCATATTGAGCAGGTTTCGGTGCTGCCGCAGCCCTTGGGCGCCCTCGCCCGCCACATCGCAAATGTTTCCGGCCTCATGATGGAAGATGAGCAGCGTGAGCTGATTGATGAAATCAACGCGTCGAACATCCTGGTTCTCGACGCTGGCAGCGGTGCTCTGAACTTCCTCGCCATGCGGGGCAGCTGGTATGTCGACTGGCAACGCAGCGGCAGCGCCCCGCATGGCATGGCGCAGTGCGCTCGGTCTCTCGCGAGGAGTTTTGGCGACACCGCGGTGAACAGCTGGTTGCTCAATCCCTGCGTGATGCACCGGCTCGACTGGACCATCGCCCGTCGCGAACCCTTCAAGATGGCGCAGATCGGCACTGTCAGCTGCCAGGAGTACTGGCCCTCTATGAGGCGTGTGATCGACCACGGGCTGGACGGAGTGGCGCACAAGGTGCAGCACTTTCGGGACTGCGACCGGGTGCTTGTGACCGGTGGCGGCGCGCGCTTCTATGCGCAGCGCCTCCTTGAGCGATTTCCCACAATTTCCTGCACGGTCGAGGTGGTTATAGATCCGATCCTGAGCAACGTTTTCGGGTTCTACGCGAAGGCCGACGCCACGGCTGTCCATGCTGCACTGGAACAAGGCGCCCGCGTTGCATGCAACGAGGCAAAACCGTCGAATCGGCTTTGTTTGAGCCGCGTTAGGACGGCCTCTGAGGCTCATCTTTTCCAGTCTGAATTGAGCCCGCGACGGCATTGAATTTGTGAGCTCGATAGCATGATGACAAGCCACCACCGTACCAAGATGACATGACAGCGCTCGCGATTTACAGCTCGAAAGGGGGTTCGGGAAAGTCCACGGTGTCCATTCATTTGGCGGTCGCCGCCGGTGAAATGCGTCGGACTGTCCTGATCGACGCCGACCCGCAGAGGACAGTGATGATGTGGGCAGCCAATCGGGCCCTTCCTCAACCTCAGGTTCTGGCGTCTGATCCATCTGGGATCGAGGATGCGCTTCGGCGGATCGCCGTTGACAGACAAGCCGTCGCGATCGTTGACTGTCCTCCACATTCCGTGGCCGGCACTGCGCGCCTACTCGCGGCCGTCGACCACATCGTCATCCCGGTTCAGCCCACGATGCCTGATCTGGCGGCTACACAAAGGGCCATGACGATGGTTAAGGCAGCTGGCAAGCCGTTTTCTTTCGTTCTTAGCCGTGTCCCCGTGCGATCCGCCGAAGCAGCACAAGCTTTGAAGATCCTGGATGGCTTCGGGCCCACCGTACCTTCGGTCATTCACGACCGCCGAGCATTCGCACGTGCCTTGATCGAATCGTCGGCCGTGACCGAGGTTCGCCGGCTAGACCACCTCAAAGCCGCCAACGAGATTCGCGCCGTGTGGGAATGGCTGCAACAGAAGATCAAGGAGCTGGATCATGTCGAAGTTAAAAGTCGGTTTGCAGCAGTTTGCTGAGGCGCGCGACAACCCGCCTGGAGCGCCGCTGCCGGTTACGCGTGGCAAGGGTAAGCGCGTGGGAGTCGCTGTTCGACTCGGTCACGAGGATTGGTACCGGGCGAGTGAATTCGCCCATCGGGAACAAACTTCTTTGCAGAAGCTACTTGTGGCCGGCCTGTCGGAGCTGATGCTGAAGAAGGGGTTACCTGCACTCAAAGGAAACTAAGGCGACCCCGGCAGAGTGTCGATCTGCCGTCGCGGTGGCCACCGCCGCCATCTAGATCACGGAGAAGCTGGCGACAGACAGAGATGCGGCGAACGTCATGATCGCGTACGTGGGCGCTTTGAACGCAGCGAGGCGCTCGGGCACTACCGCTTCTCAGCTGCGGTGTCGAACGCCGCGAGGAGGTCCACCATGGCGCGCCTGCATGCGGTCACATCAGGGTGGCCTGCGCGCAGAGCGTCCAGTGCCCGGTCAATTGCCTTGTCCAGGACGTGCCAGTCGCTCGCGGCACGTGGTTTCAGTCCGGCCTCGGCTTCGTCCCAGGCACCCTCCAGGTCTTTGATCCTGGCCTTGGCGCCTGCGAGGTCGCCCTTGTCGACGAGGTTGGCCGTATCCTGCGCAATCTGCCGGAACCTGGTGAGATCGCCGAGTTTCGAGGGGCTGCGTTGCTCCGCGTGCGCTTGGCGAATGAGGGATGCGGTGGGCACCAACTGGCCTGCGACCAGCAGGGCGGCGAAAAGGGCAAGTGCAATCACAGGGGGGCGGATCGTTTTCATTTTGGGGTCGCTTTCTGAAGGATATTCATGGCCGCTGTTCACGAAGCGGAACGGCGGGTCTGAGGCTGATGAACAAGACCAGTGCGGCGATCACCGCCAGGAACAGGGCGCTTGTCACGACGGTGCCGAGTCCAATGCCACCATATTCGCGAGCCTGTGCGAGCAGGTCGCCGAGCGACGCGCCGAGCGGGCGCGTGAGGATGTAGGCGAGCCAGAACGCCAGCACGGCATTCAGCCCGGCGCGCTGTGCCGCTGCGATAGCCACGATGAGCAAACCAAAACCCAGCACTCCGAGCCGGAAGCCCAGGCCTAAAGCTTCCGTCGCGAGATCGCCCGCCGCCGTGCCGAGTGCGAACGTCACGAGGACGGCACCCCAGTAGAACAACTCGCGAGAGCGCGTGTCGATGGCGTTGATCGACAGGGTTCCTTCCGCGCGGTGCCAAACCCAGAACCAGGCCGCAAGCAGCACCGCGAAAACTGCGGTGCTCACATAGAGGCTTACGTTCAGGGTGTCGGTCAGGATGTCGGTGATCTGGGTGCCCACGACACTCAGGAGCACCACGGTGAGCCAGTAGATCCATGGCACGTACCGCCTGCGACTGAGCTGCAGCACCAAAGCGGCGACCAGCAGTGTGGACATCAGTCCCGTTGTGAGCGCCGCGCCCAGGCCGACGTGCACCGCGAGGTAGTCGGCTCCCGTTTCGCCGACCGTCGTGGAAAGTACCTTGATCACCCAGAACGTGAGGGTGATCGCCGGCACCTTGTTCCAAAGGGCCGGCGCGGCGCCAATGCGCGTCGCCACCATCATTTCTTCTCTTGGGCTTCCTTGCGCGTCTCGGCAGCTTCGTGCGCCGCACTTTCCTTCTTCATTGACACGATCTTGCCGGTGATCGCGTCGACCTGGATTTCGGTGACACCGGGCTTGCCGTTGCGTGCCAGGTCGAAGGACCAGATCAGCTTGCCGTGCTCACGTTCGAGTTCGGAGCTTTCGACCTTGGCGTCCGGAACGCGGGAAAGCGCTGTCTGGGTGGCCTGCTCCTGCGAGACCTTGGCCTGAGCCTGCAATTCGGCTTGTGTGGGCTCCGCGGCGAACGCGTGGGTGAGACAAAGAGCGCCGGTCAGAGCCAGCAAAGAGGAAGCGGTGCGTTTGAACATCATGAAAACTCCATCAGTTGTACGCCGTCCCCATGACAGCGCGTGCAGGCAAATCATGGACGTCCATCCTGAGATGCATCTGAGGATGCCGATTCCCTGGGGCGCAGCAGTGGAATAGCGCGGACATGACTATCAATATCGGGTCAACGGCACTTCCAGTCCGGAGACCGTTGTCAAGATGCCGATGAACCTCGGCATGCATACATCGCCCTGATGTTGTTCCATGCGCGCCAGCGACATCCACTGGAGATCACGGACGACACGCGGTGGTGCCTATCGACGCGTGAAGGGGTGTGCGGCTCTGTCCCATGTTCGCGACGCCAGGGCGTACACGGGCCAAAGCTGGGCACGCAGTGCGCGGGCGAGCATGGCACCGGCGGCAGAGGCGGGAAGGGCAGCCAGCACGTCGAGCGGAAAATGGATGCCCAAGAAGACCCGACTCCATCCGACCAGAAGCCCCAAGGAAAACAGAACAAGCCCCCACGGCCTGAAGCGCGTGCCGGCCAAGGCGGCGGCAGCGATCGACCAGAACACGGTGACGTGATCGCTCGGGAGCCCGGGGTCCGCGTCATGGGCCAGGAGCTGTCGACCAAGGTGAAGCATGAACGGACGCGGCTGAGGCCATGCATGTGTCACCACCTGGGCGAGCCCAAGCGCGAACAGTGCGGCTACAAGCATTTCAAGCAGGTTGGAGCGGTCTTCGTCGTCCCCGCGAACCCATGCTGCAGCCATGGCAAGCGGCACGCACCAGATCAGCCACTGTGCGATCCAAACGGCGATGGCAAGCTGCCAGTGCGGCGTGTTGGACGAGGCGTTGATGAGCGCGAACAGTTTCAGGTTGTCCATCATTGAGGAGGTCGCGGTGCCTGCCGTTGGGTTAAAAATTGGCTTCAGCAGCCAGCCGCGAAGCACTCTCTCCTTTCGCCTACGATCTTCCCCGTCCGCCCTCGCCCTCGATCCTCGTCACGACGTTCGTATCGGACTGCACTCCGACGGTCCACGTGACCGCCACATCGCGGTGTGAAGTCGGATCATGGACTCCCGTCCTGAAATCGATCTGGGGAACCTCGTTCGCTAGTTCAAAGTTCGACTTGGTACGCGATGTACACGGATCCTCGGTTTGCGCTGACCCCCTGCAGGCCCCTTCCCACCGAGACAAGCAGATTCCTGCTGCGGGCCAGCCTCACGATGGCACCGACATTGAACCCGGTCGTTGTGGGCTCGCCGTCAGCCTGGGGCGTGCGGTGGACCAGTTCGGCCCCGATCCGCAACCCTTCGCCGAAGGACCGGCTTCCCAGCAGCCCGAAGAACCAGCTGTTGCGGGCGCCAGCCGCCGGATTCGACAGGCGGGCAGCGCCTGCGTCCCATATCCAGGGGCCGGATGTCTTCTGGACCCAGATTGGCAGCAGGAGTTGCGCGTGCCCATTGCCGAGGCCACGTGACGCGTTACCGGTGGGAAAGTACAGCGTCGGGTAGACCGCAGCCATGAAGCCGCTGTCCTCATCGTTGATGAACCGGTACTTCACGCCGAGTTCGATGTCGCCGAGCCCTGCCTGCAGGCCGGCACCGGGCGCACGACTGAACGCGCCGGGCACGGCGAAGTGACACTGCGTTTCCTTCGCACACCCGTAGTTGACGTCAGCCCCAACTGATCCAGACGACCTCGTGGCGGCACGGGTCGCCTGGAGCGCCAGGTTGATCTCGGTGTGGTGAAGTTCGACGGGCTCGGGGTCGTCCGTGAGGAAGGGCGGCCCGGCGTGCGCCGCTGTCACCACGCATAGTGCACACAGGGTTACTGGCAGTCTGCAGCGCTTCATCGCCACGAAGGCAGCGGATGCGTGTGCGCTAAGCCGCTGCACCGGGCGCCGCTGGCCGCTGCGGGATGAGGCGCACGCACACCAGCACGAACGCCACGAGGGCAATCGACGCGTACAGTCGGCTCAGGTTCAAGCCGCCTTGGGCAAGCGGCTTGTCAAGGAAGTCTCCCAGCGTCGCGCCCAGAGGCCGGGTGAGGATGAACGCAGCCCAGAAGAGTGCGGTGCGCGACACTTTGGTCCAGAAGTAGAGAGCGGCGACGATCGCCAGCCCTGCTGCAAACACGAGTGCCCCTGTCTCGTAGCCGAGCCCCATCCCACCGCGGTCGGAGCCTGCAAGCCAGTCGCCCAGCGCCGTGCCCAACGTTTGCGAGAAAAGGATGGTGCACCAGTAAAACCACTCCACCCTTGGCTTGACGATACTGCGGAAGGAAACGGTGCCTTCGGCCTTGTACCAGGTCCCGAGGCTGACCAGGAGCAGCGTCGCTACGAGCGCCACGCCTCCCGGGTAGCCCAAGCCGACGGAACGGTCCGCGAAGTCCGCGATCGTCGTCCCCAGAGTCGTGGTGCCGACGATCGTCGCCCAGTACAGGTAGGGGTGGAAACGTCCGGCTCTCACCTGCGCCGCCACCAGCGCGATGAACACAACCGCGAAAATCAGCGTGCCGATGACGTACCCGAGGTTGAGCGACATGGTCACCCAGTCGCCCCCCGTCTCACCGAGGGTGGTCGCCGCGATCTTGATGATCCAGAAGCCGAGGGTGATTTCCGGCACTTTGCTCACGGCTGTGCGGAGCGCGGAGCTGCGGTCGCTGCGCGTGGGGTCAAGCGTATTGTTCATGTTTGCTTCGCTGGAATGGCTCATTCTGTGGACAGAAGGTACCCGCGCCACCTGAAACCAGCCTGAGAGCCGCGTAGGACCAAGACGCGGATGAATGCCCGACGACGCTTCAGGCCCCGCGTGAGTTCCCCGCGGCGAAGGTCCTCTGCACGCGGGACAGCCCGGCGCGCGCGAACCGGTCCACGTAGAGGTAGATCACCGGCGTCGTGAAGAGGGTGAGAACCTGGGACACCAGAAGTCCCCCGACCAGCGTGACGCCCACCGGCGAACGCAGTTCCGCTCCCGCACCGGTACTGAGCGCCAGCGGCAGCGCCCCGAGAAGTGCGGCGCCGGTCGTCATCATGATGGGACGGAAACGCAACACGCATGCGCGACGGATGGCGTCGCGCGCAGTGGCGCCTTCGCGACGCCGAAGGTCCTGTGCGACGTCGACCATCATGATGGCGTTCTTCTTCACGATGCCGATCAGGAGGATGACGCCGATGAGGGAAATGACACTGAGGTCCTGACGCGTGATCAGCAGCGCCAGGAGGGCTCCGAGACCCGCCGATGGCAGCGTGCTGAGGATCGTCACCGGGTGGGCGAAGCTTTCGTACAGGATCCCGAGGACGATGTAGACCGCGAAGATTGCTGCGGCGACCAGCCAGGGCTCGCTGCTGCTGGACGCGACGAAGGCCTTCGCGTTGCCCTGGAAACTGCCGTGCAGGGTCTGCGGCAGCCCCGCTGTGCTCAGCGCCTTGCGAACGGCGGACACCGCATCACCCAGGGCCACGCCTGGCACCAGGTTGAAGGACAGCGTTGCTGCCGGGAACTGACCCTGGTGGTTCACCTCGATGGGCGCCCATGCGCTCTCCAGGCGAGTGAAGGAGCTGAGAGGGACCAGCGCACCGCTCGCCGAGGGGACACGCACCTGTTCCAAAGCTGCTCGATCCGTCTTCTGGTCCGGCAAGACCTCCAGGACGATGCGGTACTGGTCGGTCTGCGTGAAGATGGTCCCGACGATGCGCTGACCGAACGCGTCATACAGCGTGTCGTCAAGGACTTGTGGCGTGATCCCGTAGGTGGCTGCGCGCTCGCGGTCGATGACCAGCGCCGCATGCTGCACGCCAGCCTGCAGATCGCTGGCCACGTCACTCAGCTGGGGAAGCCCTTTCAGCAGGTTCACCAGCCGCGGTGTCCAGGTGGAGAGCTCCGCCAGGTTCGTGTCCTCCAGCGTGTACTGGAACTGCGTCGCGCTGCTTCGGCCTCCCACCTGCAGTTCCTGCCTGGTGCGGAAATGCACCTCGACCCCGGTCAGGTCTGCGACGTTGTCGCGCAAGCGGCTCATGATTGCCGTGGCAGAGCTGCTGCGGTCGGAGAAGGGCTTCAGGTTGATGACAAGCCGCCCCTGGTTCAGCGGCGACGGATTGATCCAGCTGTACACATTGGCCACGTCCGGGTCCGCAACCACGCGGCGCACCACCTCGAGCTGGCTGCGCGCCATGGCGGGCGACGAGATGTCCGTGCGCGCCTCGGTTGTGCCCACGATCTGACCGGTGTCCTGCTGCGGGAAGAAGCCTTTGGGGATGACCACGTACAGGGCAACCGTCGCCGCAAGGACGCACAGCGTGACCGCGAGGGTGAGAGCCGAGTGGCGAAGCACCCGGTCAAGGGCGCGGGCATAGGCGCCGGCCAAGCGCGCATAGCCGGATTCCAGCAGCGAGGTCAGCATGCCCGGGCGACGTCCCAGCTCCAGCCCGAGCAGGACGCGACACAGCATCGGCGTGATCGTCAGGGACACCACGGCGGAAACGAGCAAGGCCACGCACAGCGTCACCGAGAATTCGCGGAACATGCGGCCGACCACGTCGCCCATGAACAGCAGCGGGATGAGTGCGGCAATCAGGGAGACGGTCATCGACACCACCGTGAAGGCGACTTCTCCGGCGCCCGCCAGCGCGGCTTCGAGGGGAGGTTGCCCTTGCTCCACGTGCCGGATGATGTTCTCGATGACCACGATGGCATCGTCGACCACGAAGCCGACCGCAATAGTCATGCCCATGAGCGAAAGGTTGTCGATGGTGTAGCCAAGGGGAGCGAGCACCGCAAGCGTGCCAGCGATGGACAGCGGAATTGACAGCGCGGGGATCAGCGTGGACCAAAATCCGTGGAGAAACACGAACACCACCAGCACCACGAGCAACACCGTGAACAACAGGGTGCGCTGGACATCGGTGAGGCTCGCCCGGATGGTCTGCGTGCGGTCGTTGACAATCTCCAGATTCACCGAACCCGGTAGCGTGCGCTGAAGCTCCGGCAGCGCCCTTCGTATTGCGTCCACGGTTTCCACAACGTTGCGCCCGGGCTGCTTGTGGATGTCGACGATGATCGCCCGGTGGTCTCCGATCCAGGCGGCCTGGTGGACGTCCTGTGGGCCGGCGACAGCCCGGCCCACGTCGTGCACGTGGACGGCGGCGCCATTACGCCAGGCGAGAACGACGTTGTCGTACTGCGATGCGTTCACCAACTGGTCCGACGCGTCCAGGGTGGTGGACCGCTCCGGCCCATCCAGCGTGCCCTTCGGTGCGTTGGCGGAAGCGGTACCCAAGGCCGCGCGGACTTGTTCCAGGCTCAAACCGACGGCGTTCAGCTTGTTGACGTCGATCTGGACCCGGATGGCGGGCCTCTGCTCGCCATGCAGGTCAATGAGGCCGACGCCCGGAAGGCGCGAGAGCTGCTGTGCAATATAGGTGTCCGCATAGAAGTCCAGCTCGTGCAGCGGCATGGCGTCTGAGGTGACGGCGATCGACATGATCTGGAAATCCGCCGGATTGGCCTTCTCCCAGGTCGGTGGACTGGCGAGAGTTTTCGGTAGCAGGGAGGAGGCCGACGCGATCGCCGCCTGCACGTCCTGGGCGGCAGCATCGATGTTGCGCCCCGGCTCGAACTGTAGCGTGATGGACGTGGCTCCCGTGGCGCTGCTGGAAGTCATTTCCGAAAGTCCCTGGATCAGCGTGAACTGACGCTCGAGTGGCGTGGCGATCGACGTGGCCATCAGCTCGGGACTTGCCCCTGGGAGTTCGGCCGAGACCTGTATGGTTGGCAGCTCCACCTGCGGCAAGGCTGCGAGCGGCATCAGTGCGTAGCCCGCCGCTCCCGCCATCAAGATCACCAACATGAAGAGTGTCGTGGCGACTGGCCGGCGCACGAAAGGTGCCGAAAGATTCATGAAGTGGAGGGGGGCGAGCCGGATACTGCGTTCGCGCCATCTTAGTGCGGCGCTGATGCGCCGCCCGCACCTTTCTCCCCGAAACTTTCCGAGCCTATTGAGAGTGATGCCGCGAAGGATCGCGAACGTGCGAAACGCGCATCGTAGGCGGGCAAGCTGAGACGAAACTGAGGACCGCGTAGGACTTGGCCCCGATGACAGCGCGCGCCCTTCGGGGTTGAAATTCGCGCATCATCACGTGTGTCTCAAAGCCAAATCGAGCATTAGGGAGCTATTTTGACTGCCAGTTGGAACCACGCAATTGCCATCGCTGAAGCCCACCCTTCAGCGGCGCTTGCCGTGGTCGGTGTAGTTGCCCTTGCCGAGTCACTCGCTGTCGTGGGAACGTTCGTGCCCGCGGCGCTGGTTCTTTTCTGTGCCGGGGTGCTCGTCGGGAATGGCACTCTGGGCATCCTGCCAACCCTGGGAGTGGCAGCGATCGCTGCAATCGCTGGCGATGGCGTGAGCTACGAGCTCGGCCGAAGGGCGCAGCGGACAGGACGCCTTCCTGCGATCACTCTGCGCCATCGCGCCTGGTTCGACAAGGCTGAAGCGTTGATTCACCGCCGTGGGGCAGCCAGCGTCCTGATCGCCCGATTCACTGGAGCGATCCGCGCATTCGTTCCGCTTCTCGCGGGCTTTGCAAAGATGTCGCGTGGGCGCTTCTATTTTGCGAACGTGTTTTCGGCTGTGCTCTGGGCGCCAGCGCACATCCTGCCTGGCGCCTTGTTCGGCAATTCATTGCACGTCGCCGAAGCCGTGAGCGGCCGGCTGGCTCTGCTACTCGTCCTGCTCGTCGTCGTGTTGTGGTTCTCGGCATGGGCGGTCACGGCGCTGCGGCGGAACCTGGCCGCTTTGGCCATGGGGCTGCGGGGCCGCGCCGTCGCAGCGATGTCCGTGCACGATACGCGTTGGTCACGCGTTCTGCGGCGCTTGCTGGATCCGGAGCGTTCCGAATCGACGGCGATGCTCGGCGCCATGGTGGTTTTGCTCGGCGCGGCGTGGGTCTTCTTCTCAGTGCTGGAAGACCTGCTGACGCACGACTCGCTCGTGCGTCTGGACCTGAGCGTGTTCGCATTCCTGCAGCAGCTACGCACGCAGGTGGGTGATCAGGCAATGATTGTGTTCACGGAAGCTGGCAGCGTTGGCGTATTGCTGCCACTCATCGTGCTTGTCCTCGCCTGGCTGTGCTGGCGCCGAGCTTGGCGGACGGCCGCGTACTGGGTAGGCTGCGCCGCCTTCGGCGAACTGCTGGTGCAGGTCCTGAAGTACACGCTAGGGCGGCAGCGGCCGCTGACTCTGTACACCGGCAATGAGCAGTTCTCCTTTCCGAGCGGCCATGCTTCGGTCAGCGCGGTGGTTCTTGGATTCCTGGCCTTCCTGGTTTCCCGCGGTCAGCCATCTGCGTGGCGTACTGGCGCAGCGTTGCTCGCCGCGCTCTATGTGACCCTGGTCTCATTTTCTCGCCTGTATCTCGGGGCCCACTGGCTTTCCGACGTGGTGGGGGGAGCGAGCATGGGCCTCGCATGGGTCGCCGTTGTGGCCATGGTGTACACACAACGCGGCGTCCATGACTCGCTTGCTCCAAAAGGGCTTGCTGGCGTGGCGCTCCTTGTGCTGGCAACGGGCACACTGTCGTGGCATTACTTCCGCGGTTCGGCCGACCTGGCCTTCTATGCTGTGACGCCAAAGACCCGGGCTCTCACTGCCTCTGCGTGGACGCAGAACGGGTGGCGCCAGTTGCCCGAGCGACGGCGGGAACTGGCCGGTGATGGGGAGGAACCATTCTCCGTGCAGATCGCATGTCCTCCGGACGAACTGGCCCAAGCGCTCGCATCGGCCGGATGGACTTCGCCGCCGCCATGGGACTTTCAGTCGATCCTGCTCACAGTAACCGGATCCGTCGCGTCGGACGCGGCGCCGGTGCTGCCGCGCTTTGACCAAGGCCGGCGAGCAGACATCACCCGTGTGCGCACGGGGGCTACGCAGGACGTGCGCGGCGTGGTGCGCCTATGGCGCTCCAACGTGCAGCTCGTGGTGCCTAGCGTGCCGACCGAGCCGATCTGGTATGGCGCTCTGTATAGCGAACGACGAGATAGCGGAAAGCTCCGGGATCACGTGACAACTGCGCCGCCCGACGCCTTGATTGCGAGCGCCAGGCAAGCGGGGGTCACTCAAGTCGGCTCGCTGGTACCCGGCATGCCGGTGCTGTTGGCGTGTCGCATTCCAAAGTCCTAGCGCCGGGCCTTCAGCGTGGTTTCAGCGCGTTGCGGTAAGGTTTCATCCTGAGGAGATCAGCCGCATGCGCGTCCTGCTTGTCGAAGATGATCCGATGATTGGCGCTGCCATTGTCCAGGGGCTGGAAGATGCAGCCCATGCGGTGGACTGGGTCCGTGACGGCGAGCGTGGGCTGCTGGCACTGCATGACAACCGCTATGACTTGCTCTTGCTGGACTTGGGGCTTTCTGGCATGGACGGGGTCGATGTGCTGCGAACCGTTCGGCGCAACGATGCGGCCTTGGCCATCATGGTGCTCACTGCGCGCCACCAGGTGGATACGCGCGTGGATGTGCTCGACCTCGGTGCGGACGACTATCTCGTCAAACCTTTCGAGCTGAAGGAACTGCTGGCGAGGATGCGTGCGGTGATCCGCCGCAGAGGCGGAACCGGCGAGCCGCTCCTCGTTTGCGGAGACTTGTCCATTGACCCGGCATCGCATGAGGCTGAGTTCCGCGGCGCCCGCTCGCGGCTGTCCAGCCGCGAGTTCGCACTCATGGAGGCATTGCTGCGGCGACCGGGCGCGATCCTGTCGAAGGGGGACCTCGAGGAGCGAATCTACGGTGGGAACGAGGGGGTCGAAAGCAACACGGTCGAAGTGCTCGTGTACGGGCTTCGTCGCAAGCTTGGCCCCACCGCAATCCGCACAGTGCGCGGAGTTGGTTACATGGTGGATGCAGACACGTGAAGTGGGCCGGCCCTCATCGCTCGCTGCAGTGGCGGCTGTCTTTCGGGCTCTTCGCGGCGATCGTGCTCACAGGTGTGCTGGCGGGTGTTCTGTCCTACGTCTGGGCACTGCACGACGCCAACGAGATCCTGGACGGCACACTGGACGACACCATGTCGCTGATTTCCAGCGGCCAGATGGCATTGCCGACCCAGGCCGCCCAACTGCGAGGATCTGAACCGGAAAACGATGTCCTGGTCGTGCCGCTTGGGGCGTCCGGCAGCGCCCGGACCGACATGGCCGCCATGTTGGATCGACTGCAGAACGGAATCCACAGCGTGCAGTGGGAGGACCGCGGCTGGCGCGTCCTGGTGAGCTCGTTGCAGCCTGGAGTTCGCGTCGCTGTCGCCCAGCAGACCCAAGTGCGCGATGAAATCGCGCAACACAGTGCCATTCGCACGCTCATTCCTCTGCTCCTGCTCATTCCCCTGCTGGTTCTCCTGGTTCGGGAGGTCGTGCGCCGCACCCTCGCTCCTATAGCTTCCTTGGCGCAGCATGTCGACTCCAACGCGATCGGCCCGGCGGCCCGCTTGCCCGACGCTGACGTACCGCTGGAGCTTGAACCTTTCGTGAACTCGATCCGGCGCTTGCTTCAGGAGCTCACAGACACGTTGGAGCACCAGCGGCGCTTTGTCGGCAACGCAGCCCACGAGTTGCGTTCGCCGATGGCCGCGTTGCAGCTGCAGGCCGCCAACATGGAGACGGTCCTCGCTGGTGATGAAGCGCGTGCGCGCCTTGGCCAACTCCGGCTGGGCATCCAGCGCATGCAGCAGTTGTTGGAGCAACTACTTTCGATGGCCCGCTCGGAAACGGAATGGGGTGAGCGTCGTCCCGTACGCCTCGGCGAGGTCGCGCGCGAAGTCATTGCGGAATGCGTCACCGTGGCCGCGGCCAAGGAAATCGATCTCGGAATGGATCGGTGCGACATGGATCTGTTCATCGCCGGCACGTGGGTGGACATCGCCACGCTGCTGCGCAACGTCCTTGAGAACGCGCTGAAGTATTCACCGCCCGGTTCGTCCGTTACGGTGTCGGTGTACGCGGACGGCACCACGGCCGTCCTGACCGTGGAGGACCAGGGGCCGGGAATCCCGCCCCAGCACCTGCGCCGCGCGTTCGAGCCTTTCTACCGTGTTCCGGGTGTGCAGGAGCCTGGAACGGGATTGGGTTTGGCAATCGTCGCCGCGATCGCCAAACGGATGGCTGGCCACGCCACTTTGCAGACTCGAGAGGGAAGTAAGGGGATGCGGTTCGAGTATCGCCAGCTAGCGGTTCCGGCTGAGGGACGCAATAGCGGCGTCCCTCACCAGACTACGTAAAGACCAGCCGTCACCTCTGCGAGTTCGTGGACAAGTGGTCCAGCCGGAGCCGATGACGCGCGTCAGTCACCCGCCAACTTGCCGCAAGAACCGCCGCCGCGGCACCGAACCCCGTCGCCCCCGCCAGCAGGAACAGCACGAGGACCTGGTATTTTGCCGCCTCGAAGGGAGGCATCCCTGCGAGTACCTGGCCCGTCATCGTGCCGGGCAAAGTGATGATCCCGGCAGCCGACATCTAGTTGATCACAGGGATCACGCCACTTCGAAGGGCGTCGCGGCGCACGGCCGCAAGAGCCTCGTGGCGACCTTCCAATTCCTTATCAGCCATATCAAACCTCCAGTTGAAGAAACACACACACAACACGGCGACCCCGACGGGACCGCTCGGCTCTGACCCCTCCAAGCGGAAGAACCACAGCCCAGCGTCCACAGGAACGCGCTTCCAATCCCACCTCATCTCGCCTGCCGGCGAACACCAATCGAGTCGTTTGTCAGCCCCCAGGAGTTGAGCAATGCATACCGTGCGCGTGGAGAGGGGCAATTCCTCCACGGTCTTCCGTCCCGCCAGGGACAGAACCCGGCCTGAGGCCAGGAGCTACGCGCCAACACGACGCGGGTCCTTGTGGGGACCATCCAGTGCCAAACCCCAGAGGGGGCGTGGCTGTGTTGCTTTCCCTACCTGCACAGACTCATGTGCAAGCCGTAAGAGCTGGGTAACTCGACCAGGCGCGGTTAGGCGGCTGACCGGTGCTATCGCGATCAGCGACAGCTCCCAGATGCATACGGGACGGGAAAGATTTGCCTGATGCCTCCCCAGGGGGGGGAAGCAGACCGTGGATGCCCGGACGAATTGGTGTCGGGACTCCATGGGCCCATCCCCTCGGGGACGGTGGTATTGCATTGCTAGTGGGCAGGCGGTGTTCTTCCGCTACCAACTTCCAGGGCATCACCCTGGCTGCCAGCTATCGCGTGACAGACGTTGTTTTTCGTCTTTCCCCGTAGGGAGCGACGCGGGGCCAGTGGCCTCGATTTCCGCAGCGGTGTTCCCGTCTGTGGTGCGCAGCCCTCTCAGGTTGCGTCTGGTATTTGCAAGGTCGAGCCTGCTACTCCCGAAGGAAGTGACGCGACTTTAGCCAGTCCCCAGACCCTCCGCAAGCGATTTGGGACACACCCAGTAGTTCTCAGCAAAGTAGTACGCGACCGCCCGGAAACCCGCATCAATGCTTGTCGTCGTGACCAGTCTCGTTGCTTCGTCTTAGTTTGAGCGAAGCCTGGACCCGAAGGGACAGGGATCCACCATAGCCGTTGCGCTTGCCTCGGGATCCTGACCGGATCAGGCCGAGCGTCAGCCGCTGGCCACCGTGTAGCCGGAAAAATTATGGGAAATCGACTTGTGGTCAGCGCTGGCGGAGGGGAGGACTTGCGCCGCCGAATGGTGACCCGAACGCTCGTGTCGCGCGGCAAGGCGCGGGCGCTCTTGCGCATTTTTCGGGCGCAGTCGCGCCCTGCTCATGTGTGTGAGCCTGAGTGGGGCGCCGAAGTTGATTTTTGAGGCGCTTCCGCGCCCGCGGACCCGAAACGGTGGACGTGGCAGGTGCGCGGACCGGACACTTCCCCCACGCCAACTTCCGGCGTTTTTAGGAGAGTCATGAAATCCGAACCGCACACCACCATCCCGGTAGCCGCCATCGACGTGGGCTACTTCGGGACCAAGTACGCCACCAGGCCCGCTCCGGACAAGCCTGTGCACTGTGGCGTCTTCCCTTCCCTCGCGCCCGTCCTCAGCTCGGGCGAGGTCGATCACATCGCGACGAAGGAGCGCGTCAACGGGTTCGTCGTGCCCATTGACGGTTTGGCGTACTTCGTGGGGGTGGACGCAAAGGCGCTTTCGAATGCTTTCGAGTCGCGGCCTGTCGAGCGCAACTACGCCCGCACTGCTCGGCACCTCGCGCTTGCCCGCGGGGCGATGATCTACATTGCTGAGACCGTGCGTGCGGTGGGCAACTTCCGGCTGAACCAGCTCGTCGTGGGTCTGCCGCTGACCACCTACCGTACGCATCGTGACGAGCTCGCAGCCCGCCTGAAGGGTGTGCACGAAATCCCGAACTACCGTGGCAACGGGACCATCACCGTCACTGTGGAAAATGTGATCGTCCTGATGCAGCCCGCCGGCGCTCTGCTGCACTTCGCCGAAAAGGAGGGGGGCAAGCTTGCCGGCCCTTCCCTGGTTTGCGACGTCGGCGGCGGCACGCTCGACTATCTGGTGACGCAGGATGGCTTCAAGCCGAACACGAACCGCTCCAGCGCGAACGAGATCAGCATCCTGGCTTATTGCAACGCCGTGGCGGAGGCGTTGAATCCGGCCTGGACCATGCAGGCTGACCTCATCGACCGCATCGACCATGCCATCCGCCAGCGGGCCCCCTTCGACGTTTTGGGCACTACGTACACCCCGGCAACTTACTGGCCGTTCGTGCAGCGTAAGGTGGAGGAGTCCCTGTCGCAGATGGAGTCGAAGATTGGCTACCTGGACAGCTTCACCCGGATCCTCATGACGGGCGGCGGCGCTGGGGTCTTTGCGGAGGTGCTGATGGCCAAGCACCCGCATGTCAAGAAGATCGTCAAGGTCGAGACCGACCCGGTCTTTTCCAACGTCAAGGGCTTCTGCTGGGCGGGCGAGCGTTATGCGGCGAGCGCCAGCCGCGCGGTGCAGCCGGCATGAGCAAGTCCACTGAGCGTGCGGCCAAGCCTGAGAAGGCTCACGTGACTATCGACCCCGGCATGGGCTCGTTCTACGAGTGGTTCATGACCTGCGACCGCCGCTATCGCGCGCGGGAGCTGGTCCATCTCGCTCGCTGGGCTCATGAGGAAAGGAGCAGGCGCGCTGCAGAGCCGAGTGAAGCGCGCCCCTCTAATCCTCCCGCGCCATCTGCCACGGCCACCCTGGGTTCCCTTGCGCCCATTGCCCAGCGCGAGGAGCCTGAGGGGTTCGACCACCTGATCGACCCGGCGATGCACTGACCGGGGTTGACAGGCATTCAAGTCATGAGAGCCTAGGTTCGTACCAACCGAAAAGGACACAGCTACATGCCCGATATCGTAAGTCTCGACCTCACTCCGCACGGTGACAGCGATCACGACGACGACCCGTTCGTCGTCGCCCGGTCGGCCGTCGGCATCGCCCGCGAGCCGGCCAAGCTCACCCGCAGCGATTTCCGCCTGCACGGTGGCGGCACCCCTCACTGGCTGGTGCGGCACCCCCTGGGCATCGACATGCTGGTGAACCAGCTCCAGGCCGTGCGCCCGGACATGAGCGTTCCCCGCTACCGGATCTCGCCCAGCATGTACTCACTGCTGGACGGGATGGTCGATGTGCTGGGCATGCGCGCCTGGCCGGAGCCCAAGACCATGGCCGAGCGGGTGCGCGCCGGCTGGCTGATCGTGCGATGCGTCTACTGCCAGGGCGCGGCCCGGCCGCTGCCCGACTGGCGCGACGCCGCCAGCTCGGGCTGACACTGGTGGCGACGGTGCACCCTCTCCGTTCGGACCATTTTGGGCAATCGGCTCCCTCGGACGGGACGGTCGGCCCCGTTCGCTGCCAGTACTGTCATGCCTCAGCCCAGCTGGTGAGCGGCGAGACCCTGTATCCCGACCAGCCCGCCAAGCACCAGGCGCAGTTCTGGCACTGCGCAAGCTGCCGGGCATGGGTCGGCTGTCATGACGGGACCGACCGGCCGCTCGGGACTTTGGCGGACAGCCGCCTGCGAAACGCCCGGATCGCCGCCCATGCAGCCTTCGACCCCCTCTGGCGCGGTGGCGGCCTGAACCGCACGCAGGCCTACCTGTGGCTGGCCAAGGAAATGCAGCTGTCCGAGGCCGAGTGCCACATCGGTCACTTTTCAATCGAGCAGTGCGCAGCGGTCCTGGACGCGGTGGAGCGGCGGCGGCAGCAGGAACTGCTCGGTCTGATCTAGGGATGGTCTGAACAAGGCTGATCAGCGCTCTAGACTGGCCTGATCGAGCAGCGCCGAAGCGATCTGAAGGTGTCGTGTTCCGTATCGGCGGGCGCATTTGCCCGTTTCGCAGTTCCTCAGGCTGCCTGCGGACGTACTGCTGCCTGCATCGCCATCAACTTCTTGCGCGCCATCCACAGGTTCGACAGCGCGAACAGCGTCAGGACATGCGCGGTGTTCTTGGCCAAGCCGCGAAAGCGCACCTTCACCAGCCCGAACTGGGGTCGTCTTGTTGGTCATGCGTTTTAGGACGCTAGCGGGACCTAGCATCCATGCGGGTTTGCGGGGTGGTGCCCCGCTGCAAGCCGCATGAATGCTCGATTCTCTGACCCCTCCCGCGACATCTGGAAACCGAAGATCTGCCTTGAGGCCCGGCCGCTACACTCCGTCCCGGCCGCGACCTGCGGGTGGCGGCCACCTGCTTTTCCTCCCTGAGCAGGTGCCTCTGCCGCTCAGGCCATGAGGCTTCTGGCTCCGGCCTACAGATGGCCAGAGCCTCTTTTCGAGACGGCAAAGAGGATGCATGGAGCATTGGCGAACCCCCTACCTTGGCTTGCGCGAAGTTCCCCATGGGCTCGACGACTTCGAGCTGACGACGTTCTTCTCCTACAGCGCGTCGGAGCTGGGTTGCATCGGCGCGCGTCGCCAGCCCCTGCACCGCCTGGCGGTGGCCCTGCATATCGGGTTCATTCGCATGGCTGGCTGCACGATGGATTCGTTCGAGCGCATCCCCAAGCGGCTGTTGTCCCACATCGGTGGACAGGTCGGCGTGCCGGCGCCGGAAATCGCGACGCTACGCTCGCTCTACTCCGATCGGCCGCGCACGCTGGCCGATCACCAGCAACTCGCCTATCAGGAGCTCGGCTTTCAGCAGATGACCGAGCACCAGCGCCGCTACGTCGTGCGCTGGCTGCGAGAAACCCTGGCCGGACGCGGCGGCGTCAACGGTCTGCTCCCCGAATTGAAGCGCTGGTTCTACGAGCACCAGATCCTGCTCATTGCCGATCGTGAGCTAAAGCGCTTCATTGCCGAGGCCGTCCGCGACCGCGAGGCGCAGTTGCTCCAGGCATCGATGAAGGCCTATGGGCCCGAGCGCTTGACCGAATGGGCCGACGCGATCACCGGCGAGCGCGACGACGGTACCCCGCACCAGACGTGGCTGTGGGCGCCGCCGCGCAAACAGTCCACCGTGCAGATGAGTCACTTCTTCGAGAAGCTCGAGTTCTTGCGTGGCCTGGGCGTGCACGAAGGCTGGCCCGACGCCGTCAACGACGCGGCCGTGCGGCACTTCGGCCGCCGATGCGCGACGCGCGCGCCGACGGTCAGCAAGCGTATCACCTCCGACCGCCGCGCCCTCGAAGTCGCCTGTTTCATGCGATACGCGCTGTGCAGCGCATCCGACCAACTGCTCCTGATGCTCCGCCGCTGGATTCGAACCATGGCGAGCCGGGCGAGTACCGAAACCGCGCCCAAGGTCGCCGACGCCCAGGCCAAGCTGCGCCAGTTCGCGACGGCCGTGCGCAAGCTCGCCGGCGACGACAAGCTCACCCGCCAAGTCCTGCGCGAGAAACTGCGTGCCATGGCGGACGCCACGCTCGCACAGGCCAAGATCAGTCGTGCCGCGCTGGCCCGCGCCTGGCTGGTGGAGCGGCCCCAGCAAGCTCGGACGGTACTGGCCAAGCTGATTGAGCTGCCGTTGGCGTCGGACGGCGACCACCCGGTCACCGCGGCGCTGGAAATGCTGCGCGGCGTCTACGCGGGCCGCGGCCGAGAACTCCCGCCGGCGGCCCACATCGACCTGGGCCGCCGCTGGCGAGAGGCCATCGGCGCCGAGGATCGGGCCAAGGCACTGAGCGCCTTCGAGTGGGCGACGCTTTTCAAGCTGCGCGTGGCGCTGCGCAACGGCTCGGTTCACCTGGCGCATAGCTTCGCGTTCCGTGGTCACGCGGTGCTGTTGATCCCCAAGGATGTCTGGCTGGCCCAGCGCAACCACCACTACGGGCACCTGAAGCTCACGCAAGATCCGAAGGAATACATCGCCCGAGTCAAGGAGCAGTTGCAGGAACGCCTGAAGCAGTTCGCTGATGTCGTGGTCGCCGGCGAGCTGCGCGTCGACGAGGAAGGCATCCACCTCGAACGTAAGCCGGCCGGCCCCGAAGATCTGCGCGTGTCCGAGCTGCGCCGGGCGCTGTACGCTGGCCGCAGCCTGGGCCAGATCGCCGAGATGATCCTGCAGATCGACAGCAAGCTGCGCTTCAGCTGGCTGTTGCTCGGACGCGAGCCGTACAACCGCAGCGAGCTCTTGTTGGTCTATGCCGCCGTGCTCAATCTCGGCACGGCGATGTCCGCCGCCGACGTGGCTCGCATGGTGCCGGGCGTCAGCGCGGACGCGCTGCGCCAGATGACCAAGCGGGTGTGTGATGACCGCAAGCTCCGCGAGGCGGCCGACGCCGTGTTCCAGTACGTGCAACGCTACGACATCACCCGGCACTGGGGCCACAGCGACATGGCCTCGTCGGACATGATGAGCCTGGAAACGCCGCGTGCGATCTGGCAGGCCCGGGCCGATCCGCGTCGGCACACCGCCTCGATCGGGATCTACACCCACGTGCACGACCGATGGGGCTTCTTCTACGACCAGCCCATCGTGCTGAACCGGCGCCAGGCGGGCGCCGCGATCGAGGGCATGGTGCGCCAGGAAGCCGTCGACGACATTGGCCAGCTCGCGGTCGACACGCACGGCTTCACCTACTTCGCGATGATGCAGGCCAAGCTGCTCGGGTTTGATCTGTGTCCGCACCTGGCCGACCTCAAGCACCGCCGACTACACCTGCCGGTCGGCTTTGAAGTGCCGGACGTCTTGAAGGCCATCATCAATTGCGACCTCGACGAAGCCGCGATGGAAAAGAACTACGACGAACATGTGCGCATCGCCAGCTCGATACGTGTGGGCCGATGTTCGGCCGTCCAGGCGCTGGACCGATACGGCAGCGATGCGCGCGGCCAGGCGGCCTACGACGCCGGCGTGCAGCTCGGCAAGATGCTCACGTCGTTGTACCTGATGGACTACTTCCTGAACCCGGAATTTCGCGCCGAGGTCCGGCACGCGCTCAACCGCGGCGAGGCGATGCACACGTTGCAGCGCGCGATCCACGATGGACAGATTCCGAACGACCTTGCCAAGCGCGACGACTCGTTGCTGGGCGTGTCGTCGGCGCTGAGCCTGTTGTCCAACATCGTCGTGGCCTGGAACACGGAGGGTATGCAGGCAGCGCTCGACGGCATCCGCGCCGCCGGCGCCGAGCCGCCGTCGCAAGACTTGCGACGCGTCGCGCCGACGAACCTCGAGGGGATCAACCTGCGCGGCACCCTCGATTTCCCGGTGGAGAAGTACGCCGAGCGTATTCTGCCGAGCACTGTCGCCGGTGCGGGGCGGCCAGCGGGTGCGCGGTCTGGTGTTGGCGGTTGACGGCCACGAGGTGCCTGTCGCGACCGTCTGCTTCGGAGCTTCACGCTGCGCCGATTGCCATTCAGAGTGCTCGTTCAGACCAACTCAGCCGTCCCCTGTAGAAAGCCATGCGAGACCCCGCTCGAATCGACGACGTTTTGGCTGCGCTGCGTGCAGCATGGGTAGAGTCACCCGATTTTCGGCTCGGGCAGTTGGTCGCAAACGCAGTTCGGCCCACGCAACCGTGCCCGGAGGTGTTCTACGCCGAGGACGATGCGATCCTCGAGGCCTAATCAGCTTCCCAACCCCGCTGTCGCGGGCCGGGCGTTCGCAAAGAAACAGTCTTTGCGCTACAAGGTGGACGGCGGCGCCGATATGACCGACCAACCATTGGTGCGAGCTTGTGCGAGCCCGTTAATCAGCATGGTCCGGGAATCGTCGGCGACATTGGCGAGCGCAGCGATGCGCATCCCGTTTGAGAGATCGAGTCGAATTTCGACGTTTCCCATGGCGCTGCCGTCCATCAACAATGTTGGAGTAATCCATGGCAGTACGCAAGCGTGAAGATGAAGTGTTTCCCAATGCAGCCGACATCGACGTCGGCGCGTCGAGCCACTGGGTCGCGGTACCCAGGCATCTCGCCGAAGAGTCGGTGCGAGAGTTCGGCGCGATGACCGACGACCTGAACGCGATGGCCGACTGGATGCTCGCCTGCGGCGTCGACACGGTGGCACTCGAGTCCACTGGGGTGTACTGGATCCCGGTGTACGAGGTGCTCGAGCAGCGCGGCCTGAAGGTCTGGCTGGTCGATGCCCGTCAGATGAAGTACGTCCCAGGACGCAAGAGCGACGTTCAAGATTGCCAGTGGATTCAGAAGCTCATGAGCCTTGGGTTCCTGCGCGCAGCGTGGCGTCCCGACAGCGAGGTCTGCGTCGTGCGCGCGGTGGCACGGCAACGCGAAGTTCTACTCATCGAACAGGCCAGTTGGGTGCAGCGCATGCAAAAGTCACTCGTTCAGATGAACATCCAACTCACCGAGGTGCTCGCGGATGTCATGGGCATGACCGGTCAAGCCATCATCCGGGCGATCGTTGCCGGTGAGCGCGATCCCAAGGTTCTGGCCAAGCACCGGGATCGCCGCGTGAAGGCGACTGTCGAAGTGATCATCAAGGCGTTGACCGGCAACTGGCGCGACGAGCATCTGTTCGTGCTGCGCCAAGCGTTGGCGATGTACGACGATATCGCGCGGCATTTGAGGGAGTGCGATGCAGAGCTGCAGACCCAACTTCGGGCTCTCGGGCAGCGCAATGTCGATCTGGGCAAGGCCCCTCGCGCGGACAGCAAGCAGCGCCAGGAATTCGAAGCCCGCCAGACGCTGGCCAACTGGGCGGGCGTGGACCTCACGCGAATCAACGGACTGGGCTTGGCGGCCGTGATGAAGATCCTCACCGAAATCGGCCCCGACCTGAGCCGCTTCGCCAACGTCAAGCACTTCTGCTCCTGGCTGGGGCTGTGCCCAGGTACCAAGATCAGCGGCGGCAAAGTGCTCTCTGCGAAGACCAAGCGATCGGCCAACCGCGCCCGCCAAGCGCTCAAGATGGCGGCGATGAGCCTCTCGCGCAGCAGTTCTGCACTCGGTGCCTTCTATCGCCGCCTGTGCAGCCGAATGGACAAGCCGAGCGCCAATACCGCGACGGCCCACAAGCTCGCTCGAATGGTCTACTTCATGCTTACTCGCGGCGAAGACTTCGTCGACAAGGGCCAGGAGCACTACGAAGAACAGCAGCACCAGCGCAGCGTCGCCGCTCTGAAACGCCGTGCCGCCGCGCTCGGCTTCGAGATCAAACTGACCTCCGTGCCTGCATGAAAACTCAACATCCCGTTACTGTTTCTTGAGAGCTATCGTGAGCTGGTGCAGGCGGTCAGGACGCGCGGGACGGGCGACCGCAGCTAACGGCCCCGAAGCTGCCGGGCGGGGACGGCCGCTCTCAGGTCGCTCTACGTAAGCTCGGGGCCCACCCCCAAGCGCTCACTGGCGAAGTTCACCGGAGTCCAGACCGCCCGAATTTCCGGCGGTGTGGCCGTAGATCCCCAAATGTGCGGCTCGACCGCTGTTCTACCAGTGGGAGTTCCTTGAATCACTCTTCAGCGCTGGCGTTCCAGAACGCTTGAGATACGCCAGCTTCCGCTTCCACGAGGGTGATCACTCGGTCGAGTTCCCCTGGGTTTACTGCTGTTGCATACAGTTTGGCCTCGATCTCTGCATCGCTCTGACCGAACGGGTGCTGGTCCACATCGCGCACGGGATAGCTCGCCGCTTCTAGTAGCGCCACAAGTTTCTCGCGGACGTCGGCCTGCCTGGCACGATTGCAAATGACGTAGACCGTGTACGTGGCCTCGCTGAGCGCCTCCTTGACCGGTTGACGATTGATTCGGTTGACGACGGGCCTGAGAAGCGTGTTGCTCGCCAGAACGAAAGACGCCGCGACAGCGGCTTCGTCCATCAGAGCTGCGCCCGCGCAGGCGCCCACCGCGGCGGAGCCCCACAAAGTCGCGGCCGTATTCAGCCCGGTGATGTTGGCCCCTTCCTTCATGATCGCTCCAGCGCCGAGAAAGCCGATGCCTGAAACAACGTAGGCCACGACGTGAACCGCGCCATCATGGCCGCCCAGCCGGTTAGCCATGTCGACGAACACGGCGGATCCGACCGCGACGAGCGTATTCGTCCTGAGCCCTGCGGTGCGCTGCCGAATCTGGCGCTCCAGGCCGATCACTCCGCCGAGCAAGAAGGCAATCGTGATGCGCACTAGCGTGTCGAGCAGCACGTGTGGGTTGACCATTTGCAAGGATTCCATTGAATTGATCTCGTTTCTGCGCCCGACGGAGCAGCGAATATAGGGTAGTTTTTTGACGGTGAGCGCACCGCTCATGTGCGGGCGCCTCGGTACTCGGATCGATATGCCACCGCACTGAGGGTGCGCATCTGATTTCATTCAATGATTCACAAGCCATCAATGAGATTCATTTGCATTCCAAATGTCCTCATAAATATCGGATTACGTTCACACTCGCACAATCGCATCAATTTACGGGAGTAATCTGGATGACGAGTCGAAAGAAGGAAAACCACAAGATCAATCGGATAGGCTGGCTACGGGCAACTGTGCTCGGCGCCAACGATGGGATCATTTCGACATCTAGCATCATGCTGGGCATCGCTGCCGCACATCCGGACCGAGCCAGCGTTTTGCTCGCAGGTGTTGCAGCGCTGGCTGCCGGGGCCATGTCTATGGCAGCGGGCGAATACGTTTCGGTTTCCTCACAGGCCGACACAGAGAAAGCCGCGCTCAACGAAGAGAAGGCCGAACTCGCGTCTGACGCTGAGGGAGAACACCGTGAGCTTGCCGCAATCTACGTGAGGCGGGGCGTTCAACTCCCCCTTGCCCGGCAAGTCGCTTCGCAACTGATGGCCAAGGACGCATTGGCGGCGCATGCGCGCGACGAACTCGGAATCAACGAGATCACCTCCGCGCAGCCCCTCCTTGCTGCGGTGAGCTCAGCTCTCAGCTTCTCGTCGGGTGCACTCCTCCCCTTGGTAGCGGGGCTCCTCTGTGCTGATGGATATCGCACGGTCACAATTGTTGGCTTCTCCTTGGCGAGCTTGGCTGTGTTGGGAGCGGTAGCCGCAAGAATAGGCGGTGCTCCGGTTGCTCCAGGCGTTATCAGAATACTGTTTTGGAGCAGCATCGCTATGGGGGTGACGATGGCTGTTGGCCATGCATTCGGCGCAGCGTGAAAGACGTCAACGCTACTGCGCGGTTCTGCTCCCGATGGCGACTGGCTAGAGTTCGACGTGTAGACGTCCCCCGAAGACGTTGACGGGCCCTCTTCGATCGGCGTTGTAGCCAGGATTGACGATCTGCTGCAAGTCGAACGTCAGCCATGCGCCTTTGCGAACCTGCCAGTTGTAGTACGCCTCCAGCACCCGCTCGCGCCCGTAGTGAGTCAGCTGTCCGTCACCGAGGAATCCCCCCAGGCCGCCGGCGGCAAGGTAGTCGAGATGGTCCTTGTTGAGCCCGCTGGAGGCGAAGGCAAAGCCTACCGTGTCGTCCGGCCGTTCCCACGCGCTGCCGTTCGTAGAGGCTCCGGCCGACACGGTGTTGTCGATTTCGGTGAAGGCGTACTCCTCGACCTTGTCATCCGCGTAGCTCGCACGAATGAACACGGCCGTGTCCGCCGTTACACCCTGGTCGAAGCTGACTCCGATGCCGTGCTTGGCGGCGTCCTTTCGCACACTGGTAACGTCCGGGACGCCGCCCGAAGCCAACGCCGCATTGATCGCATCGCGGTAGCTCCCCGCGTCCGCTTCATTTCGGAAAACCAGCACCCGAAAGCTGCCGGGTAGGCCCTTGATCGAGTGGGTGTGTTCGACTTCAATCTGGTCGCCATGGTGACGCATGATGTTGAAGTCGAGTCGCGTGCCGTTGGCCACCGTCGGCTCCATGAACCGTCCGCCACGGATGGCCCAATCGTTCCAGTAGACCTCGGCCGCGGCGCCCACTGTGTAGGAGCGCGCGTCGGCGGCGAAGTCCCAGGCACCGTGGGTGATCAACGCCCAGTTCATGAACTGCGATCGCGGGTCGTTGGCGTAGCGACTCTTCTCGAAGATATCGGGCAGCGATATGCGTCCGAGCGTCAGCACGACGCGCTGCTTGGTGTAGTCGCTCGCCAGCTGATTCGCGCCGTCGTCGACATGGAAACTCTCGCCTCCGAGATCGATCGTCTGGCGCAGGAAGGCCCGAGCCCAGTAGGTCTTGAACTCTGGGCCGCCGTTCTTTTGCAGCTCACCGTTCTGGATGCTGGCCAGCCCGTACAGATGCGAGAACGGAACGCCTTCGAAGCCTTCCGGGTGCACATAGAACTCGCCACCATTCCAGAGGCGCAACCCGACGAACGCGGTCAGCGAAAGGCTGTAGCCGCGTTCGCGTTCCGTCTCCAGGCTCTGCGGCCCCTTGTAGGGGGCGTGGAAGGCCTCCTTCTGCTGCCATACATAGGTGGACTGGAAGTGCACGTTCCACCGGTCGCTTTGCCCGTCCTCGCCTGATGCTTCAACGGGAGCACTCGAACTCGTGGCCGGCGCAGCAGCACACGGGACGTCCCGCGGCGGACAGGAAGCGGCAGCGGGAACTTCATCGGCCGCGAAGGCGCCGGCAGAAAGCCCACAGGCCAGTAGTTGGCTCGCCAGGCGAAGCCGGAGGCAGAATTGATACTTGCGAGATGCGATTTGGGACATTGGAAATCCTCCAAATTATTCTTTGATTCGATTGCGACGGGCATGGATGCTCCTCGCCTGGAGATCAGACGCGAAGCGAGCAGCCGCGAACCTCGGAAGCCGCCACCGGGCCCGACCGAAGCAATCATTGCCAGGAGGCAGGGCACCGCCGTGAGCGCGAACCCGCGGTGCGGCCGCTGCGGACGCAGCTGTACGCGACGGCTGCTAAGGCGCCGCCGAGCCTGGGGACACCGCCAGTTGCACCAACTTGAAGATCAGCATGCCGGCGGCCACGACGAGATAACCCCGCAAGACCAGCATCCAGGCCTTGCTCAGCAAAGTCAGCTTGGCGGGCAGGAGTTGATCGAGTGGTGGCATGGTCCACTGATCGCGGGGCCGGGTGTCGTCCGTTTGCTCGGGCTGCTGCACGATGCCGCGGCTGCGCTCGTAGGCTTTAACACCAACTGCCATGCCAACAGCGAGCGCCGAGCCTCCGATCAGGACGCCGAGGATTTCGCGCTCGCCGATGTTGGGAAACAGCACCGACGCGGTCAGAATCACCGATAGCATCACGAGCACCGCGATCACTCCCGCCGTGAAGACATTCAGCCTGCGAGAGTTCACCCAGGGGCCCAGAACAGCCCGGTCGTTGCACAGCAGCAGCAGGAAGACGGCAGCGCTCGGAAGTAGTACCCCTGCCAGAGTCTGTACGAGGTTGGTCAGCAAGCCCAGTGGCGTTCCTGGGGTCAGCACCAACGCAGCGGCGATGACGATCAGACCGGCATAGACGGCGTAGAAGCCTTTGGCTTCAGAGGGCTTGCGGTGCAGCGAGTGGCGAACGGCGAAGACGTCACCGATCGCATAGGCGCTCGACAGGGACACCGCCAGGGCCCCGATGATCGATGCATCGATCAGCGCCACTGCGAAGAGCACGGCCGGCAGCCTGCCAACATATTTCTGCATTCCGCTCGCGACGCCGGTGGCATCCGTGAAGTTGCCGAACTCCGGGTGGCCGGAGAAGGTGGCCGCAGTGAACGCCGTCATGGCGACCGCCCCGATGATCACGAGACCGATGCCCAGCCAAAGGTCTAGCCGTTCGTACTTCATGAATCGCGGTGTAATGCGCTTGTCAATCACGTAGCTCTGCTGGAAAAAAAGTTGCCAGGGCGCGATGGTGGTGCCGACGATGGCGATGATCAACAGCATGACCTCGCTGAGCTTGCTGCCCCGCGGAAAGCTGGGGATCAAGAAGTCGTGAGCGATCTGTCCCGCGGGCGGGTGGATGAGGACGAAAACAGGAACAAGCAAAAGGCTCGCGAACACTAAGAACAACGAGAATCGCTCGAAGCGCCGGAAATCCCCCGTGCCGGCCGCGGCGATGATGACGACGGCCGACACGGCGATGCCCCAGAATTTGGATACACCCAGGAAGTCGAGCCCCAGGCTGATGCCGATGAATTCGGTCACGATGGTCAGCGCGTTCAGCAGGAACAGGTCGATGACGCTGAACGCCCCCCAGAACTTCCCGAATCGCTCGAAGATCAGTCGCGCGTGGCCGACGCCGGTTACGGCGCCGAGACGCAGCACCATTTCCTGATTGACGTACAGAACGGGGATGAGCAGCAGCAGCGTCCACAGCAGTGACGTCCCGTAGTTCTGGCCTGCCTGGGTGTACGTACCGAAGGCACCTGCATCGTTGTCGCCGACCATGACGATCATCCCGGGGCCGATGATGGCGAGCAGTGTCTGCAAGCGATGGCGCAGGCTGTTGCGAGGCTGCGTGTCGCCCCGCTTGATCGTGCCGAAGGCGCCACGGATGTCGCCAAGGTGGGCCGCGTCCAAGACAGCGGAAGCGTTTGATGTCGCCTGGAGGCGAGACTGGCCGGAGGGCTCAAATGGATTCATTGGATTCTCCCGGCCTTCAGCGTTGGACCGACCACGCCAGCAGGCCCTGTAGCGAGCCCCCGTTGACGCTCCTGGCGACAGCGTCATTTGCGCGCTCAGGCTCGGTGGCGGCAATGAAGCGCTGGCGCGCCGCAGTCGGAAGGAGTGCCATGACGGCGCTGCTGTCGCGCTGAGGCAGCATGGACAGGGCATCAGCGACGACGCGAGGTGAAGACCGGGACAACGCGGCGGCGAACGACGGATGACCATGAGCCGCAAGCAGCTCGCGCACGAGTGGCAGACGATGCGCCGCGATGGCGGCCAGCACTGCGCGACGCAAGGCGTCGCGGGCACGGGAAAAGCGGAACAGCATGGGATTCTCCTTGGGCCACGCGGCCGTCGAGACATCCCAGCGTTCAGACGCGCAGGTGCCCCTTCGGCGTGGCCGAATGCAATCGATTCAGATGTTTCGGTGACAGATCAAGTGGCGCCGTTTGGCGCCGTATAGGGGCGGGATCCATATGGGTCTCCTCAGGCTTAGGCAATTCGTCGGTAGGACGCGGGCGAGGCAAGCTTCCCGGCCGTGGCATTTGAAACCCCGTAGTGACTACAGAGTCAAGCGCCTTGTCGAGCAGATCGGGCGGAGGTCAACGGGCAAGGTTCGATTGGTCGAGAAATGCCGCCCGAACGCGGCGGCTCGACCACAGGCCTTGTTGAGCGTTCAGGTGCGATTCAAGCTCGGCCGTCGGGTCGCTCGTCGCATGAGTCGAAATGCGTGGCCACGATGCCAGGCGCGATGCCGCGTGCAGACCCGTGGCCGCAGCGACGGGCAGAACGGCCAATCGGTCGTTTGTCGACAGAACTCGCATGATCCAACTCCTTGGTACGGGAGGGCCGGCGACTGACAGAGACGAGGTCGTCCGCAGCAACGCAGCGCGCGAGGGGTGCACCCTCGCTCACTGGAAGTCACTGCGAATGGCGACGCGAACCGTTTGAATAGGCCAGGAGGCCTGGGGTTCGGTGCCTTGGTTTGCCCGAGAGGGACTTTGGGCTGCGGCGAACTTGGCTCGCGCAGCGCAAGGAGCTTGCGTTACGGTGCCAGGAGCGCCGCGCCGTTCAAGGCACGATTCGCGTCGCTTCGACTAGGCGCACTATCCACGCGCGGGCTCCATTGTTTCGATGAATGATTGTTGCAGCGCAGCGGGTACGGTGTCAACGGCAAAAGGCATTCCATGCATGGACTTTTCGCCATTTTTCGCACATCTGAGACGCAGGCCACCACCGACTAGGCTTCTTGAATGAGATAGGATAGCCCCCCATACTATCTAAGCCCCTATGAGCCACACCGTCCAGGACAAAGCCAAACTGCTGGGTCGCGTTCGCCGAGTTCGCGGTCAGCTCGACGCGGTAGAGCGCGCGCTGGAAGCCGAGGAGTCCTGCGCCGAGGTCATGCGCCAGATCGCGTCAGCGCGCGGAGCCATGAATGGGTTGCTTGCGAAAGTCGTCGAGGACCACATCCGAACACATCTGGTCGATCCAGAGAACAGGCCAGGCCACAAGGGCCCAGACGCGACCGACGAACTCGTTGAGGTCGTTCACAGCTACTTCAAGTGAGTTTAAAGATGAGCAGCGACACCTTGGCTCATGGCCATGTCTTCCTGGCCCCCGGGCATGAACGAAGCGAGCGCAAGACGTGGGCGGTTATTTGGCTGTGCGGGCTGATGATGGTTGCCGAGATCGTCGGCGGGACGATGTTCGGGTCTGTGGCGCTCATTGCGGACGGTCTGCACATGTCCACCCATGCCGGTGCGTTGCTGATCGCAGCGCTCGCGTACACCTATGCCCGGCGGCATGCGACCGACCCGCGCTTCTCTTTCGGCACCGGAAAGCTCGGTGATCTGGCCGGTTTCACCAGTGCAATCATCCTGGCCATGATCGCGCTGCTCATCGGCTATGAGGCCGTGAGCCGCCTGCTGAGTCCGGTACCGATCAACTTTAACCAGGCGATTCCGATCGCCATCTTCGGGCTCGCCGTCAACGTGGCGAGCGCGTGGCTGCTCAGTGGCGGCGACCATGGACATCACCACGGACACGGCCACCCACATGGGGAAGCTGAGGGCGAGGACGAGGTTCGTCGGGTCGACACGGTTTGGGGACCACTGGTGCTCGAAGTATTCGAAGACGGCGTCCCACCGCGGTTTCGGCTGCACGATGGCCTGGGTGGAGTTGAGCCGGCCTCCGCGTGGATGGGCGCGACCGTGGAGACCCAGCGTCCGGACGGAAGCCGGCAACTGTTCCGCTTCGTCGATCGCGGGGCCTACCTTGAATCCATCGAAGAGATTCCGGAGCCCCACGAGTTTGACGCGAGCCTGAGCATCTCGCGCGCTGGTCTCGAGGAGTTCCACGAGGTGAGTTTCGAGGAACACGACCATGGACACGGTGAGCCCAATGCCAAAACGCATCGAGACAACAACTTCCGGGCCGCGCTAGTGCACGTCATCGCTGACGCGGCGGTGTCGGTCCTTGTCATTGCGGGCTTGATCCTCGCACGGCAGTTTGGCTGGCTCTGGATCGACCCCCTTGTTGGTGTCGTCGGTGCTTTGGTCATTGCCAATTGGTCGTTCGGGCTGATACGCGACACCGGCGCGATTCTCTTGGACATGAACGCGGACGGCAGCTTGGCCAAAAGAATCCGTGAAGCCCTGGAGGGTGACGGTGATCGCTTGGCGGACCTGCATCTCTGGCGGCTAGGTCCAGGCCATCTCGGTGCGATCGTGTCCGTGTCGACCCCCGCCACGCGAGATGCGGGCTTCTACAGGGCAAAGCTCAGTCGATTCGGCGCGCTGTCGCACGTGACGGTCGAGGTTCGGCCCTCTTGACCGCATGCCTAGCCGCACCACGCCACCGACGCCCTGCAAGGCGGCGCTGAACTGAGCACCGAGCGCGACAAGCGGCGGGCTGCCTTGCTGGCGATGACGTCGAGGTACGTGCTCTCCGACGACATCAAGCGGCCCCGCCAATAACAACCGTGTTTAGCATCCCGACAGCTCAAGCGCATCACCGCACCATTTGAATCACCGATGCGACGTTCGCACAGCGTTCAATCAGCGTGCAAGTGGCACGGGTGCAAATTTTCGGCGGTTTGCGCGTACGCCTCCCCTCTCGCCACTTTTCAAGTCACGAGTTCTGGGCTTGGTTGTCCGGGCTCCGGTCTAGCAATGCCTCCCGGATGGCTCTGGTGCGGCTTAGTCACCCCAACCCGGCGTCTGCCGCTCGACGGGACGAGCGTCAGCTTCCGGGCGCCCAATCTGACGCGGCGCATGTCGGGTCTGGGTCGTAGGCAGTCCTTCGACCCCTCACCTTGTTGAGCCTGATTGGGCCGTCCCATCGCTAAACCCTCGCTCAACAAACTCCCGCAGCTTCGACAGATCGGTCTTCGCATACTCGGCGGTCGTCTGCACCGAGGCATGACCGAGCAAGGCCTGCGCCGCCGGTAGCGGCACGCCCTTGTCGACCACCAGCGTGCGCGCGTAGGCGTGGCGCAGCCAGTGCGGTGACACCGACCGCAGCAAGAGCGCGTCGGCCTCGTCCTGCACCTCATCGGCCACGGCGAGCAACACCGCCTTGACCTCGTCGTACAGGCCCCGCGCTCCGAGCGCAAATGCCTTCTGGCCATGGATGAGCGGCAGGTGCTCCAGCGCCGTTGGCCGCGCCGGCAACCCGCGCGCGAGCCGGTACCGGTGCAAGACGTCACCGCAGCGCTGAGGCAGCGGAATGCTGCGGGCCTTGCTCCCTTTGCCGAGTACTTGCAGGGTCCAGCCGCCGCGCTCGTCGACGTCCAGTCGCGGCAGGCCGGTGGCGGGCTGCCAAGCGAGTTCGGCCAACCGAACGCCTGCGTATCGAAACAGCGACCAGATGGCCGCTCGCCTCCAGACCGACACGGCCTCGGGCGCGGGCGCCACGCCGGCGATGCTGCTCGCCACCCAGGTATCGCAAGTCGTCATCAGCGGCTCGGGCACGAACCGCTGGGGCTTGAAGCCTGCTCGGGAACGTGATCCGCCACCGAGACCAGCCGCCGGGTTGCCGAGCAGGTAGCCGGTGTCGTGCCAATAGCGGAACAGACTCGCGACCACCGCGAGCGCGCGAGCCTGCGAACGGGGCGACGGCGTGGCCACCGGCGCTCGCTCACCGGCAACGGCCCCCGGTGCGACGCCGTCACCGGGATGCGCGACCCACTGCCGGTACGCGAGCAGGTCTTGCCGCGTCAGGTCGGACAGCGGCCCACGACCGTGAGCGAGGCACCAGGTGACGAGGCGTTGCAGTTCCGCCGTGTAGGCCCGCCACGTATGGCGTGAGCCGGACGCGCGCTCGCGCAGGAACGCCGCCGCAGCGGCATGATCGTCGGTCGCGCCCAAGGTGTTGGTGTCGTCGTGCGGGTTGGCCAAGCGTCCGCGTCGTTGAAGCCACTCGACCACATTGCACGGCAGCGCGGTGGAGGTGTCCACGTCATGTCCTGCCGCCGCGTCAGAGGAGACGCTCGCGGCCATCGGCGCGGCCTTGAAGCGCCTGGCATGGCTGTTCAACAGGGACCGCACGACCGACTCGACCGACGCCGCCTCGCCGCTCGGGAGCGCGCGTAGCCGTCCGCCCTGCCAAACCTCCACGACTTCGGGCACGTCGATAAGGAGTCGACACACCGTGGGCTTGGCACGTCGCGCATCGGGCAGCGCCCCGTAGACCTTGATCAGTCGCGTCCAGGTCCAGCGTTCATGTACCGGGTGGCCCAGCGCCTCGCTGAGGTACGCCGCGATCGCGGCGGGCTCTGACGGCAGACGCTGCGGCGGCACCACGCCGTGGTCGACCCACGCCGCCGGCGCGGCGCCATCGGTGGGCGCCGTCGTGCGGGTCATGGCGCGCCCGGCTTGTCGGCCTTGCCTGGGCGAGACGCGCGTTTGGACGCGCGTTCGCGAGCGCCCGCCACACTTGGGGTCGGCACAGCACGGGCGACCCTAAGTGCTCGAACGAACTCGTCGAGCTGGACGCGCTGCGACGCGTTCACGTAGCGCAGGGCGGCGACCTCGCCGGTGGCCTTCTGGTGCTGACCGCGCACGTCGATGAGGTCGCTCTCGAGCTGCTGAAGGCGGGCTTCCAGGACGGCCTGGCGCTTGTCTGCAAACTTCAGCTGGCTCGCGAGGCGTCCGATCTCTGCTTGGGCCGCCTGGCGCTGCTGGCCGGTCTCTTCGAGCAGTCGCCGAGACAGCCCCTCATAGCGCTCCTGCGTGGCGGCGATCGCCTGCGCCTGGGTGGCGCGTGCGGCATCGAGGTCGCCGCCAAGCTGCGCCTGCTGCGTTCGGGCGGCGTCGAGCTCCGCCTGAAGCGCCGTAGCGCGAGCGGACAGCGCCACTTGATCGGTGCTGGCTTGCGCGAGGCGCGAGTCGCGCTCGGTGACGGACGCCCGCAGCTCGGTGAGTTCTTGCTTGAGCACTTCGGCGCGCAGTTGCGCCTCGGTCAGCTCTTCTCGAGCGCCGTCGGCCACGGCCTGCGCCTGGCTGCGCAAGCGGCTGAGCTCGTCGAGCTGGGCGCCGACGGCGGCACGCCAGACCTGCTGCATCAACTCCGCGACGTCGGCCGGCAACTCCGGCAGGACGATGCGATCGACACCTGCATGGACGAGTTCGGCCTCGATCGCGTTGATAGCCTGGCCGATCGTGGCCGGATTGCCGCCGCCCAGGCGCTCGCGCACCTTGCGCACTGAGACCGCCCGACGAAACGCTTGGGCCGACGGCGTCTGACCCACACCGGCCTCGGCGACAAGCGCGAAGACGGCCTGGCGGACGTCCGCGGGCGTGGCGACGGCGGGACGCGGCATGGCAAGCTTCCGAAGAGTTAACTAACGATGTTAGTCTAACGTTAGACAACGATTCAAGCAACCGATTCAGAGTAGCAAACTCAGATAACGCGAATTATCGGTGCAAACCGAGGGTCTACGAAGCCCCCGGCTGTAGGCTGGGGCGTGGAAACACCCCGGCCAAGGGCGGACGAGGATGTGGTTGGGGGGGTCAGAGAATCCAGTATTCATGCGGCCTGCAGCGGGGCACCACCCCGCGAACCCGCATGAATGCTCGGTCTCGCTAGCGTCCTAAAACGCACGACCAACAAGACGACCCCTGCAGGCAGATGGGCGTTCGCCCGTCGATGGGAACGGTGGGTGATGCCTACGACAACGCGATGGCCGAGAGTTTCTTTGCCAGCCTGGAGGCCGAGCTCATCGAGCGCCACAGCTTCGAGTCGAAGGCCCAGGCCCGCATGGCAGTGTTCACCTGGATTGAAGGTTGGTACAACCCCAGGCGCCGCCACAGCGGCCTGGGCTACCTCTCACCCCTGAACTTTGAAAGGAGCCAGCAGATGCAATTCGATGCCCGTAAGCATGAGGCAGACCATGCCGACGGAGCACCCCAGACGGTTTGAGAATCAAACCAGAAACCGTCCACGGAACTGGGTCAACTCCAACTCCACTACGCGACAGCTACTTTGCCAAGGCTGGTGCGGCCACGAGGTGGTTGGCCTGCCGAGAAGAGACTGCCCGTGGTGGGGGCGAGATCGCCGACGTGCAGCAGCATTTGGACCACCACTTCCTCGACGAAGTACCGGGCCTGGGGCCTGCCATCCTGGAAAATCTGTGCCGATTCATTGCAGCGCGCCTGCAATCCCGCTTCCCGGACCTGGCCAGCGTCAGCGTCTGGCGTGAATCGGTCGGCGATGCGCCCGACTGACGGTGTCGTGAACAGCCCCCGCTACGGGCGAGGCGGATGCGCCGGACCGGCTCAGCCCCCTGCAGTCCGGGGTTCCGGCTTGCCCGCACGCAGGCCCAGCCGTGCAAGGAGCGAGACATCCGCTTCGACGTCGGGGTTCCCCGTGGTGAGCAGTTTGTCCCCGTAGAAGATCGAGTTCGCCCCCGCCTGGAAGCAAAGCGCCTGCACCGCTTCACCCATCTGCTGGCGCCCGGCCGACAGCCGCACCCGCGCACGCGGCATCGTGATGCGAGCCACGGCGATCGTGCGCACGAACTCGAAGGGATCCAGGGGCGCCTGGTCGGCCAGCGGGGTGCCAGCCACCCGCACCAGGTGATTGATGGGAACGGACTCCGGGTAGGGCTCCAGGTTCGCGAGCTGGGCCACCAGCCCCGCGCGCTGCCGCCGCGACTCGCCCATGCCCACGATGCCGCCGCAGCAGACCTTCACCCCTGCCCCACGCACCCGCTCCAGCGTATCCAGCCGGTCCTGGTAGTCGCGGGTCGTGATGATCTCCCCGTAGAACTCCGGGGCGCTGTCCAGGTTATGGTTGTAGTAGTCCAGCCCGGCGTCCCGCAGGACCTCGGCCTGGCCGTCGGCCAGCATGCCCAGGGTGGCACAGGCCTCCAGGCCGAGCGACTTCACGCCGCGCACCAGGTCGGCCACCTTTTCAACATCCCGGTCCTTGGGCGAACGCCACGCCGCGCCCATGCAGAAGCGCGTCGCCCCTGCATCGCGAGCGGCCCGCGCGGCGTGCAGGACCTCGTCGACTTCCAGCATCTTGCCCGCACCCACGCCCGTGTCGTAGTGCACGGACTGGGGGCAGTAGCCGCAGTCCTCCGGGCATCCCCCCGTCTTCACCGACAGCAGGGTGGCCAGCTCGACCAGCGTGGGATCGAAGTTCTCACGGTGAACGGTCTGCGCCCGGTGCAGCAGTTCGGAGAACGGAAGTTCAAACAGCGCCAGTACCGCTTCCGTCGTCCAGCGCACCGGGACGGCGGCCATGCGCATCGCCGGCGGATGGAAGGTGAGCGGAGACTCGATGGTCTGGTTCATGGCAATTCCTTTTGTCTACTGGCCTGGAAGGAGAGCTCGGTGTCGCCTTCCAAGTCGCGGCACTATAACGCCTCTAGAACCGCGTGCCTGCAGCCCGCACGGTATCGGGTGCGGTGGACGAGGTGCTGACACGCGACGTCGCTGGCAGGAAAAGCAAGCACTGGTATCGTTGAGGATGGGCCCTCGCCAGGGGCTCTAACCTACCATGCACTCCCACGATCTTCTCCCCCGTCCTCGTCGGAACGGTGTTGCTGATGCGGCACTTACTCGACTGAACTCTCATTGGCCATTTCTGGCCTCGGCCGCGGTGGTTTGTTCCTGGGTCCTTTTGACAGCCTCGGTCAACCCTGCGCAGTTCGCAGACAGCGTCGAAGAGTACAACTGGGCACATGGACTGGAGTGGGGCTACTGGAAGCATCCGCCGCTGACGACATGGCTGATGCGCGTCATCATCAGTGTTGTGGGGGTGTCCCACTGGACGTCCTATTTTGCGGCGGCGGTGTGCAACGTCGCGACGCTCTGGTTCATGTGGCAGCTCTCGCTGCTGCTCTTGCCGCGAAGAGCGGCAGCGTTTGCCATTCTGCTTCTGCCTCTCCATCACAGCATGTCGTGGCGGGCACAGGTGTTCAACCACAACACAGTGCTTGTGTTGATGTCCAGCGCGCTGGTTTGGGCGGTAGTTCGTGCAACCCAACGCGGCCGCTCATCAGATTGGGCTTTGGTGGGCCTGATCGGCGGGGCGGCCATGCTGACCAAATATCAAGCCGTAGTGCCGATCATGGCTGCCCTTACCGCTTTGAAAATGAGCGGTGCCATGGAGCAATCCCAGTGTCGTCGCGGTATCGCACTCGCCACCTTGGTTGGTATGGTCGTTTTTCTTCCTCACCTCATATGGGAAGTTTCACACGACTGGCCGACCCTACGATATGTGGAACACAGCGCACCAGTACTCGCCTTGCCGGCGCGCTTTGTAGCTGTGCTGAAGTTCTTTGGCGCTCAGGTTGGCTTATACGTTGCCGTCCTTTTCACAGCCGCTTTAGCAGCTTTCTGGCCAAGTCGCATACGCAGAAGTCCTGTTGAATCAGCGGTTCAGCCCCAAATGGTTTGGATTTGGTCATTGGTGCTGGTGCCGGTCGCAATCGTGACTGCGATTGCGCTCTTCGTAGGATTGAAGCCCCCTCGGGACTGGGGAATCCAAACGCTCCAGTTCTTGCCGCTACTACTGGCAGCGCTACTTGAGGGCCGCAAGGAACCTGTCAGCCTGCGAATCCCTCTTTTGGCCAGTGGCATTGTGGGGGTGGGCATTGCATCGTTCTATGTCTACAAGACCACTGATGCTTCCGAAATTCACAAATTGAATTCGGCTGATCGAGTCTTTCCTGCGCGGCAGCTAGCGGGGCTTGTGATGCGCGATTGGCGTCAAGCCACCCAATGCCCTCTGCGATACGTCGAGGGCAATGGGTTTACCGCGGGGCTAGTCTCCGTCTATTCTGGCGCGTACCCTCAGGTTCTCGAGGAGGGTGACCACCGAAAGTCCCCCTGGGTCGACACCAACCGCATGACTGAGGACGGCTGGGTGCAGATCGAAGCACCCATCTCCATCGGTCAAGCGGGGCCTGTGCGTGTCCAAAGCTTAGAAGTGCCGGCAGACGCGAAGAACGGGGGCACTGCACTTGTCCGTTGGAAAATTCATCCGCCAAATCGCCGCTGCAAGGACGTGCAGATTCCAGGAGAAACTGGGTCAACCCGGTCTGCAGTGGAGCACGGGTAGCCGCCCGCTGTCACTCTGCGCAGAAACCTTCTAGCCCCGACTGAAGATCGGCTGGGTGTTGATTTCCATCCAGAAGTGACCCACCTGGCCGGGTAATTTCCATCGAAATCTGACCCACGTACGAACCCTAACCTGCTGCTTTTGGTGGCAGGAGCACTAGGAGTGATTGACGTGGCGACACTG
>NZ_JADDOJ010000170.1 GCF_015159745.1 Ramlibacter aquaticus
CCCACGGCCCCGCCTTCCACCGGCGGCCAGATCCAGGCCGACCCGGCGACCAACGCGCTGATCATCACCGCGCCCGAGCCGCAGTACCGCCAGATCCGCGCCGTCATCGACCGCCTGGATTCGCGCCGCGCGCAGGTCTACGTCGAGAGCCTGATCGCCGAGGTGAGCGCCGACAAGGCGGCCCAGTTCGGCATCCAGTGGCAGTCGCCGATCGGCAACCAGAACAGCACCAACATCGGCGTGCTGGGCACCAACTTCACCGTCGGCGGGCAGAACATCATCTCGCTGGCGACGCAGTCGGGCAGCACCACCAGCGCCACCCTGCCCTCGGCCGGCGTCAACCTGGGCCTGGTGCGCAAGGTGGCCGGCCGTTATGTGCTGAGCTTCCTGGCCCAGGCGCTGGAGTCCACCGGTGACGGCAACGTTCTGTCCACGCCCAACCTGCTGACGCTGGACAACGAGGAGGCCAAGATCGTCATCGGCCAGAACGTGCCCTTCGTGACCGGCCAGTTCACCAACACCGGCGCCAGCAACGGCTCGGTCAACCCCTTCCAGACCATCGAGCGCAAGGACGTGGGCCTGACGCTGCGGGTGAAGCCGCAGATCAGCGAGAACGGCACGGTGAAGATGCAGATCTTCCAGGAGGTCTCCAGCGTGGATCCGACCTCGGTCAACTCCGCCACCGGCCTGATCACCAACAAGCGCTCCATCGAATCCAACATCCTGGTCGACGATGGCTCCATCGTGGTGCTGGGCGGCCTGCTGCAGGACGACTATTCCGAAAGCAACCAGCAGGTGCCGGTGCTGGGCGACGTGCCCGTGCTGGGCGAGCTGTTCAAGACCCGCACCCGCACGCGCAAGAAGACCAACCTCATGGTGTTCCTGCGGCCGGTGGTGATCCGCGATTCGGGCCAGAGCGACGCCATCTCGCTGGACCGCTACGACCTGATGCGCGGCAAGCAGGCCGAGGCCCAGCCCGTGCCCAGCGTGGTGGTGCCGGTGAACGGCGCCGCGCAGATGCCGCCGGCCGACGCCGCGGGCATGCTGGCCGTGCCCGGCTCGCCCGGGCCGATCCCGGCACCGGCACCGGCG
>NZ_JADDOJ010000171.1 GCF_015159745.1 Ramlibacter aquaticus
CCTGACCGCCTCCTGCTTGAACTCCAGGGTGTACTTCCCTCGGCTTCTTCCTTCGTCCATCTCTCATCTCCTTTCCCGGCATTCTCCGGGACTGAGCTATGAACTCCGAAATTCGAGGGCAACCTCAGAGCTTGTGCATGCGTGGCCAGCCGTATTCGCCACGCAGTTGCTCGTGAATGGCCCAGATATGCGCCAGCAACGCTTCATCGCTGACGTTGCGCCTGGGGCCTGGCCGGCGGCTGGTAGCCTCCCAGCTGAAATACGCGCTGGGGCTGACTTCCAGGACTTCGCACATGAGCGTGATCGGCCCGCGGCCCCTCATCGACCGGATCCAGGCGTTTTTGCAGAACGTCCTGCGCAAGTGCGCCGCGGCTTTTTTGCGCTGTCACGCTCCATCATCAAGCGCGCCACCTGCGCCCGCAGCCTGGCGATCTCAGCCTGCTCGGGCGTGACCGTCACGGCATGCTTGCCGTCCGCGTCATCCCCAGCTGGCCCTTGGCATCGGCCCGCACCCAGTTGGTCAGACTCGCGCTGGGCATTCCCAACGTATTGGCCATCACCGACGCCGCGCGACCGGCCTTGACCTGCCTGACGGCCTCCTGCTTGAACTCCAGGGTGTACTTGCCCCGATTGCGTCTCTCGTTCATCTGCTCTCTCCTCTCCCGACATTCTCCGGGCAGAGCTATGAACTCCGAAATTGGGGGGCAAGGTCACGGTCCTTGCCAGGTTCGCCGCATCTACATACGGGAGGGCCTCATCGGCAAAAACAAGCAAGAAGTCTTGATGACCGACTGTGCGTTGAACTTGAGGTCAATGAGTTCCAACCGAACCACACTGATATGGGCCCTGAGTTGTTCATCCCTCATCGACTAAGATAATGCCGGCTAGTGCACGCGCCGGTCCAGTACTAACTAACCTTGCACCGACTGGATAATAAAGAAATGACGTTACTCGTGACCGGCGGGGCCGGTTTCATCGGCAGCAATTTCGTGCTGGACTGGCTGGCGGGCTCCGACGAACCCGTGGTCAACCTCGACAAGCTGACCTACGCCGGCAACCGCGAGAA
>NZ_JADDOJ010000172.1 GCF_015159745.1 Ramlibacter aquaticus
CCGCACCGGCCCGCCCGGCCGCGCCGGCGGAGACCGGCTTCACCGCCTGGATCAAGGGCCTGTTCGGCCTCGCGCCTGCACCGGCGCCCGCGCCTGCCGCGGCGCCCGCCGCACCCGAAGGCAAGAAGGACGAGCCGCGCCGCGAAGCCCGCGGCGAACGTGGGGAAGGTGGCCGTGAAGGCCGCGAAGGCAACCGCCGGGGTGGCCGTGGCCGCGACCGCAACCGCGGTGGCGACGGCCAGCGTGCCGAAGGCGAAGCCCGCCGCGACGGCCGCACCGGCGAGCCGCGCCGCGAGCGCGCCGCTGCCGAGGGCGAAGGCCAGGCACCGCGTGAAGGCGGCCGCCGCGACGGCGAAGGCCGCCGGGGCGAAGGCCGTGGCGAAGGCCGCCCGGAGCGTGGCGAACGTGGCGAGCGTGGTGAACGCGGCGAGGGCCGCGAACCGCGCGAGGCCCGCGAAGGCCGTGAGCCGCGCGAACCCCGCGAGCCGCGGGAGCCGCGCGAAGGCGGCCGCCGCGATCGCCGCGAGGGCGAGCCGCGCAACGCCGAGGTCCGCACGGGCGACGAGGTCGCCGCCCAGGGGGCCGGCGAGGCCCAGGGCGAGCAGCGCCCGCGCGGGGAGCGCGGGGAACGCGGTGAACGTGGCGAAGGCCGCCGTGGCGAGCGCCGCCGCGGTGAGCGCGCCCCGCGCGAAGGCCAGCCCGAAGGCGGCGATGCCGCGGCCCTGGGCTTTGCCGACACCGTGCCCTTCGAGGGCGCGGTCGGCGAGGCGGAGGCTCCGCAGGCCCGCCGCGAGCCGGCCGAAGGCGAGGAGCGCCGCGAGCGCCGTTCGCGTGACCGCTACGGCCGTGACCGCCGTGAACGCGCCCCGCGCGAGGAAGGCGCAGCCGCCGAAGGCAGCGCCGAGCAAGCGCCGGCGGCCGAAACCGCACCGCAGGAACGCGAGCGTCCCCGCTACCCGACCGGCTTCGTGAACGACGAGACGGCCGAAGCCAGCCCGCCGCAGGCGCTGGTCGCCGAGGCCCCGGCCCCCGCCC
>NZ_JADDOJ010000173.1 GCF_015159745.1 Ramlibacter aquaticus
TGCACCCACTCGGGGTGCTCCAGGTACCACTGCACCGTCTTGCGGATGCCGGTCTCGAAGGTTTCGGCCGGCTTCCAGCCCAGCTCGCGCTCCAGCTTGCGCGCGTCGATCGCGTAGCGCCTGTCGTGGCCGGGCCGGTCCTTCACGTGCGTGATCTGCGTCTTGTACGACTGGCCGTCAGCGCGCGGCCGCAGCGCGTCGAGCAGGGCGCACACGGTGTGCACGATCTCGATGTTGGGCTTCTCGTTCCAGCCACCCACGTTGTACGTTTCGCCCAGGCGCCCGGCCTCCAGCACGCGGCGGATGGCGCTGCAGTGGTCCTTCACATAGAGCCAGTCGCGCACCTGCAGGCCGTCACCGTAGACCGGGAGGGGCTTGCCCGCCAGGGCGTTGACGATCATCAGCGGGATCAGCTTCTCGGGGAAGTGGTAGGGCCCGTAGTTGTTGGAGCAGTTGGTGGTGAGCACCGGCAGGCCGTAGGTGTGGTGCCAGGCCCGCACCAGGTGGTCCGAGGCAGCCTTGCTGGCGCTGTAGGGGCTGTTGGGCTCGTAGCGGTTGGTCTCGGCGAAGGGCGCGTCGCCCGGCCCCAGGGTGCCGTACACCTCGTCCGTGCTCACATGCAGGAAGCGGAAGGCACCCCGGCTGGCCTCGGGCAGGGCGCCCCAGTAGGCACGCACCGCCTCCAGCAGGCGGAAGGTGCCGACGATGTTGGTCTGGATGAAATCCTCGGGACCGTGGATGGAGCGGTCCACGTGGCTCTCGGCCGCGAAGTGCAGCACGGCCCTCGGCTGGTGCTGGGCCAGCAGCTGGTCCACCAGGGCCCGGTCGCCCAGGTCACCGTGCACAAAGATGTGGCGGGCGTCGCCCGCCAGGCTGGCCAGGTTCTCGCGGTTGCCGGCGTAGGTCAGCTTGTCGAGGTTGACCACGGGTTCGTCGGAGCCCGCCAGCCAGTCCAGCACGAAATTGCTGCCGATGAAACCGGCCCCGCCGGTCACGAGTAACGTCATTT
>NZ_JADDOJ010000174.1 GCF_015159745.1 Ramlibacter aquaticus
ACGACAGGCGCTACGCGATCGACGCGCGCAAGCTGGAGCGCGAGCTGGGCTGGAAGCCGGCCGAAACCTTCGAGACCGGCATCCGCAAGACGGTGCAGTGGTACCTGGAGCACCCCGAGTGGGTGCAACACGTGCAGAGCGGCGCGTACCGCGACTGGGTCGAGAAGCAATACGCATGAAGATCCTTCTGTTCGGTGCCAACGGCCAGGTGGGCTGGGAACTGCAGCGCAGCCTCGCGCCCCTGGGCGAAGTGGTGGCGCTGGGGTCAGCGGGCCGAGAGGGGCTGGTGGGTGACTTCCTGAACCCGGAAGGCATTGCGCGCACCGTGCAGGTGGTGCAGCCGCAGTTCATCGTCAATGCGGCCGCCTTCACCGCCGTGGACAAGGCCGAGGCCGAGCAGCAAGTTGCCCGGCAGGTGAATGCCTTGACGCCTGGCGTGCTCGCGCAGGCGGCGCAGGCCTGCGGCGCCTGGCTGGTGCACTACTCGACGGACTATGTTTTCGACGGCAGTGGCAATACGCCCTGGGTCGAAACGGCTGGCACCGGCCCGCTCAATGTGTATGGCGCCACCAAGCTGGAGGGCGAGCGCCTGATCGCGCAATACACGCCGCGCCACCTGATCCTGCGCACGAGCTGGGTGTATGCCGCACGCGGGGGCAACTTCGCGAAGACCATGCTCCGGCTGGCCCGGCAGCGCGAGCGCCTGACGGTGATCGACGACCAGCATGGCGCGCCCACCGGCGCCGACCTGCTGGCCGACCTCACCGCCCATATGGCGCGTGCTGCCATGGCCCGTCCGCAACTCGCGGGGCTTTATCACGCTGCGGCCGCGGGTGAGACGACGTGGAATGGCTATGCCCGCTTCGTGCTGGAGAACGCGGCCAGGGCGGGCGTACAACTCAAGGCTGATGCCGCCGCAGTGGACCCCGTGCCGACCGGCACGTTCCCTACCGCAGCGCGCCGGCCCCTCAATTCAA
>NZ_JADDOJ010000175.1 GCF_015159745.1 Ramlibacter aquaticus
ACGACAGGCGCTACGCGATCGACGCGCGCAAGCTGGAGCGCGAGCTGGGCTGGAAGCCGGCCGAAACCTTCGAGACCGGCATCCGCAAGACGGTGCAGTGGTACCTGGAGCACCCCGAGTGGGTGCAGCACGTGCAGAGCGGAGCCTACCGCGACTGGGTCGAGAAGCAATACGCATGAAGATCCTACTGTTCGGTGCCAACGGCCAGGTGGGCTGGGAACTGCAGCGCAGCCTCGCGCCTCTGGGCGACGTGGTGGCGCTGGGGTCAGCGGGCCGAGAGGGGCTGGTGGGTGACTTCCTGAACCCGGAAGGCATTGCGCGCACCGTGCAGGTGGTGCAGCCGCAGCTGATCGTCAATGCGGCCGCCTACACCGCGGTGGACAAGGCCGAGGCCGAACAGCGAGCTGCCGGGCAGGTGAATGCCATGACGCCAGCCGTGCTCGCGCAGGCGGCGCAGGCCTGCGGCGCCTGGCTGGTGCACTACTCGACGGACTATGTTTTTGACGGCAGTGGCAACACGCCCTGGGTCGAAACGGCTGGCACCGGCCCGCTCAATGTGTATGGCGCCACCAAGCTGGAGGGCGAGCGCCTGATCGCGCAACACACGCCGCGCCACCTGATCCTGCGCACGAGCTGGGTGTATGCCGCGCGCGGGGGCAACTTCGCGAAGACCATGCTCCGGCTTGCCCGGCAGCGCGAGCGCCTGACGGTAATCGACGACCAGCATGGCGCGCCCACGGGCGCCGACCTGCTGGCCGACCTCACCGCCCACATGGCGCGTGCTGCCATGGCCCGCCCTCAACTCGCGGGGCTGTACCACGCTGCGGCCGCGGGTGAGACGACGTGGAACGGCTATGCCCGCTTCGTGCTGGAGAACGCGGCCAGGGCGGGCGTACAACTCAAGGCACATGCTGCCGCGGTGGACCCCGTGCCGACCGGCACGTTCCCTACCGCGGCGCGCCGGCCCCTCAATTCAA
>NZ_JADDOJ010000176.1 GCF_015159745.1 Ramlibacter aquaticus
CGCCCGACCTCAGCAGATTCGGCCCCCGGCGTGGCGGGCGCGCCCCACCCGCTACAATCCGCCTCTCGCGCGGCTGTAGCTCAGTGGATAGAGTATTGGCCTCCGAAGCCTATGGTCAGGGGCCGGCCTCGCGCAAGTTAGACTATTGGTCTCCAACAGCCACGCGGCTGTAGCTCAGTGGATAGAGTATCGGCCTCCGAAGCCTATGGTCAGGGGCCGGCCGCGCAGCAGATAGACTATCGGTCTCCAACAGCCACGCGGCTGTAGCTCAGTGGATAGAGTATCGGCCTCCGAAGCCGAGGGTCGTGGGTTCGATCCCCGCCAGCCGCGCCACAGCTCACTTTTTCAGGAAGTGACTGCCAACAAAAGACCATCGCCAGTTCGTTCTGTGTCAAATCAGAGAATCTCGAACTGGCTTGGAGACCGGTAGTCACAGGCCGTCAGCGCCGCCTCCATGGCCCACCGGTGGCCCGAACGTGGCCCGGCACATCGTTCCTATTGCCGACTAGCGCTGTTGACCGACCAAAAGCCCTATGGCCTGAGGCAACGCTCTAAACCTAGAGGCTTGGCTGGAGTTGACCCAGTTCCGTGGACGGTTTCTGGTTTGATTCTCAAACCGTCTGGGGTGCTCCGTCGGCATGGTCTGCCTCATGCTTACGGGCATCGAATTGCATCTGCTGGCTCCTTTCAAAGTTC
>NZ_JADDOJ010000177.1 GCF_015159745.1 Ramlibacter aquaticus
TGTTGCTGCTGGTGGACTACATCAACCCGCTCAACTACCCGGGCGCCGAGGCGCTGGCGCCGAACGCCCTGCGCGCCGCATCGGCCACCGCCGCGCTCAAGGCCCGCCTTGCGGCCGAGGGCGTGGTCACGCTCTACGCGAACGACAACTACGGCGTGTGGCAGTCCGACTTCCACAGCCTGGTCTCGACCTGCCTGGGCATGGAAGGCCCGGCCGGGGAGATCGCCCGGCTGCTGTACCCGCAGGCCGACGACCTGACCCTGCTCAAGCCGCGCCACTCGGCCTTCTACGCGTCCCCGCTGGAGTTGCTGCTGGCGCAGATGGAGACACGCGAGCTGGTGCTCTGCGGCCTGGCGACCGACATGTGCGTGCAGCTCACGGCCGGCGATGCCTTCCTGCGCCGCTACGAACTCTGGGTGCCCGCGGACTGCTCCGCGGCGCAGACCCCGGCCGCGCATGACGAGGCCATGGCCTGGATGGCCCGGGTGCTGCGCTGCGACACCCGGCCCGGGGCCTCCACAACGCACGCGCGCGGCACCCCGCCACCACCGCGTTGAAGCCACGCCCGCCGCCGCGCGCGGGCGCCGTGCCGCCGGGCCCGCGGCATAATCCGCGCCACCGGGCGTGCATGGCCCCGGTGTCGCGCTCGACGTGGCCGTACCGCGCCCCGCGCCCCCGCC
>NZ_JADDOJ010000178.1 GCF_015159745.1 Ramlibacter aquaticus
GCGAGGTCTCTCACCTCGCGCGTTATGCCGTCTTCATCTTCGAACGAATTCGAAATTGAAGTTCTATGTTGACGCAATCAAAAATTCATGCTGCTCACGGCACGGTGGGCCACAAGGACCCTTTCCGTGAGCAGCGCTGATTCGACTCTATGAATTGTTAAAGAACAGCCGATTGATGCCAGGCAATCCTGGCGTCAACAACAAAGAGGCCTCGCTTGCACGAAGCCGCTTTGGTGTTGAGTGTGTGTTTGCGAAAAGACGATGGTGGAGGATGACGGGATCGAACCGACGACCCCCTGCTTGCAAAGCAGGTGCTCTCCCAGCTGAGCTAATCCCCCACGGAATGCCCGGACCCCACAAGGTGGGGTGGTGGGTCTGGTTGGTCTCGAACCAACGACCCCCGCCTTATCAAGACGGTGCTCTAACCAACTGAGCTACAGACCCGAGCCGTTCGCTGCGAGCCGAAGCCGCTGGCGACGTCTTCCAACAACCGATAAGTGTGGACGTTCAAACTTGATTGCAGTTTCCAGAAAGGAGGTGATCCAGCCGCACCTTCCGATACGGCTACCTTGTTACGACTTCACCCCAGTCACGAACCCTGCCGTGGTAATCGCCCT
>NZ_JADDOJ010000179.1 GCF_015159745.1 Ramlibacter aquaticus
ATCGAAGGTTGTTTTTGCACAGCCACCTCCCTTCAACTTTGAGGAAGACATGAGCGATAACGCCCACGAAGAAGCGCACACCGGCCCCATCAAGAATCCCAAGCAGCTGCTGCTGGCCGTCTTCTTCGCCTTCGTCATCCCGGTCTTCGCGATCATCGGCTTCGTCGCCTACGTCACGGCTGAGAACAAGCCGGCCGGCAGCACCCAGGCCGAGCGCCAGGCGCTGGGCGGCGTGACGCCCCAGGACCTGGAGCGTGACATCGCCCTGCGCATCCGCAAGGTGGGCACGGTCGAGATCAAGGACCCCAACCGGCCCCTGCGCACCGGCGAGGAAGTGTTCAAGGCCCAGTGCACCACCTGCCACAGCACCGGCGCCGCCGGCGCCCCCAAGTTCGGCGATGCCACCGCCTGGGCGCCGCGCATCAAGACCGGCCTGGACTCGCTGATCAATTCCGCCCTGAAGGGCAAGAACGCCATGCCCGCCCAGGGCGGCGGCGAGTTCGACGACGTCGAGGTCGCCCGCGGCGTGGTCTACATGGCCAATGCCGCCGGCGCGAAGTTCCCCGAACCCCAGCGTCCGGCCGCCGGCGGCGCTGGCCGCAGGGGCGGCTGC